>QMLW01000020.1 GCA_003646935.1 Deltaproteobacteria bacterium | reverse complement strand
TATATTGGCCGGAATTCTCGCTAAGACATAGTTTCTACCCTCTCTCCGAGCTGTAGGCTCTACCCTCCGGGGCGCTGTCCCCTAGTGGACGGAGTCGATCTAAATGCCAGCCTAAATGGCATTCAGGCTAAGGCGTAGGCCTACCTTCCACAGGGGGTACAAAGGTTCCCAATCTCAGTGCTGTCTATTTTAGCCAGTTCTGCACCCTGAGATCTGTAATCCGGCTGAAATGGTATTCATTATTGGTAACCACTCCCAATCCGTGTACCAATGTAAAGAGGGCTGTTGGTAACAAAAGTAACTTACGCTAACATTCCCCATATTTCCTCGCACTTGTCATACCAGTGAAATAGCTCATGTCGGCTCTCGGGATGTTGGTGCGGAACGTGTGTAACTTCATAAAATTCGGGACGCCCTTTAGTTCTGCAGTTTTGGGGTGCGAGATCGAACCTCAACAAAGGGGCATTTTGAAACTGTAGCACCAAAGGGCGTCCCCAAACTCATGCTTTCTAAGATGTGTCATTTTTCTGGATCTAACGGTTAATAGGCGATTCGCCCGCCTTTCTTAATGTTTCCTTAATTAGTTTATCACTGATTCTGAACTTCTTTATCATGAGTTCATCAACGAGGGGCCGGACTTCATGAATTAGGCCGAGGTTCTTGGCCAAAATGAACAGGCCAAGCAATCCCATTATTTCAAAACCAGCGATGACGGCGCTCTTTCTGGCCTTTTCCTCATCCAGTAATATTAGATCGGCCTTCAGTTCTCTGGCCAAAACCAGAACTTCAGCCTCCCCCTTTTCAAGACTCCCCAGCAGAAAAGCCACCTGTATTTTGTCCTTAACCGGCTTTGCCTCGATCCAGGCGGCTTCTTTTATGATTTCAGACCCGGGTTTTCCTTTGCCCCTTTCCACTACTTCCTTAAAAACCTCTTCAGGGATAAAAACCTTAGAAAAGATTTCTTTGAGTAGGTCTAATTTTCCTATTTTTACCAGCCCAATCAGGATTGTGGAATCACTAACAACAATCATTTTTTGAGCCTTTCCGAGAGGGTATCAGCGATTTCAAACTCCCGTTTCATTTCATCCTGATCATAATCAACAACCGGAACATCATTATCGCTAAGATACTCTATGAAATCCCATTTAGAAAGACCTGAGAGTTCACCCGCCCTACCCAATGAAAGGACTTTTTCCTTGAAACATTGCAGTGCGAGAAGCTTCCTAGATTCTCCGGCTATTTTCTCTTTGGTCAACCCAGAGGCAGAAAGGGCAAGGTATAGCTCTTCCGGTAAATCTATAACGGCCTGGATATTCCCCATTTTTTTATCCCCCCTTTTACCCAATCTCATGTTCACGTTGATATTTTAACATCTTATGATTAGAAAACTCAATGAAAAGTGATAGTTGTGTCTTTTTTTCTAATAATATTTATTCTGCCCCCTATAAAACTAGGTATTATCTCCATTTACTGAGATTCGATAAGGCTTGAAGTTTTTTGAATATCCGTATTGTGACTACTCGCGTAGTAAGCCTGAAGGTGTTTTGACTGAAGACTGAAGGTTAAGATAATATCAGCGATGGGAAAATAGGTTAAGATTTTGCATAAATCAAATCAAGCTATTCGGGACCTTCTCGGCTTCGACGATCTTCGGTTCAATAACGGATGAATCCGCCAGAAAGACGGCGGATGAATCCTGGTCGGACAAGTAACCTATCTGTTTTGCCAAACGTAGCTGATTAACAAGGTTTTTAGACTGAAGGCCAAAGCGGGAAAGAACCTGACAGCCGTTCGATTTCACTTACGGCCATGAGCTTGTCGAAGGGCCTTCCGCCTATTTACCTGAGTAGTTACGTTTTTCTTGAATAAGGTGAAGCGCAGGTAGGTCTATGATCATGAATGGGGAAGGATCCTTTTCAACCCTATTTTCACCGCAGAGGCGCGGAGAACGCAAAGAAATTTCTCTTTTTGTTTTTCGCTGAGAGGGCGAAAAACAAAAAGAGATATCCTCCCGCAAGGACATTGCTCTTCCTTTGGCGGCGTCCTCTGTCCCGTAAGTAGCGGAGCCTATCCTGCGGCGTCAGTGGCAAAGGAAAAAATATCATCTTCTGCGTCCTTAGCGGTAAAACTATTTTTGGAGTGGACAAATTTGTTTATGTGCGGTTGGGTAACGTTCCGGCGGTCAACAGGTTCTTTATCTCCTCTTCATGCTTCGGTTGCTTTGCGCGAATCAGATTGCTCTTAGCACGTTTCAGCCAGCCATTTGGAGATCCAAGATCGTTTTTCTCATCTAGCATACAATATTCTCCCCTGCTCGAGGGCTGGCTTGACTACCATGCCTATGTTATCCTTATAGCGTTCGATATCTTCCTCAGTTACCACAATAATATCCACGGCAAACCCAACACCGATAAGGTTACGGTAAATAGACCGAGCTGTTTTCCGTCGATGAACACCGGATGGCATTACTACAAGCACGTCCAGGTCACTGTTTGGCCCTATTTCTCCACGCTCAGCGGACCCAAAAAAATGATCTTACGCGGATGCGCTGTTTCAACGATCCTTCTTGTAATCCCGTTCAATATCTTATCGCTTACTGTATTTCTCATGGTTCAAGTAATAAAATCGCTTCCCGATTTTATATAACGCGGTTTTGCCGCTCTAAGATAAGGAAATCCCTATATAATTAAATTATATGAAAGAGACCAAGCCTAGCCTTAATGATCTTTTGAATCATCCTAAACGCTTTACTGCTTTCAGTCAAACTTATTACACCTAGCCATTTACTTCAGTATCTCACCTGTTTCCTTGTACCACAGCAGCAAATCGAGATGGCCCATGGGTATTTGAACTGCATGCGAAAACTCTCTCATCCTCCTCTCTATATCAAGGTAGCGTTTCTTGGATAGGGAATCCGGGGTCTCCCCTATTACCCCGAGGGAGTGAAGGTTTCGTACAATGTGCCTGTCGAGGATGGCAAGATCATGGGTGAATCCGGTGTTCCGCAGGAAATGGCTTGCCTCCTTATAGCCTATGCCCTTTACGTTATTGACAAGCCACTCCCTTGCCTCCTGATCGTCATCGATCGTACTGAGTATGGACTTTAAGCACACCGAGCCATCACGTAAGAACTTCTCCCGTGCCTCCACAATATAGGCTGACTTTTTGTGGATAAATCGAGCCCCGATCAACCTCGCCTTAATCTGATCCCTGGTCCCGGTGAACAATACCCTGGTCCTCACCATGGTATCCACGGCAATACAACACATATTCCCGCGTGCCATAGGCGTGATAATACAATAGACGAGCTCTGCGAATAACTCCTCCCTTGTGCCCTTGTCCCAAACCCCTTTAAACTCCTCCAATCGCAGGCAGATCTCTCTCCGCTTTTCCTGATAGAGGACTATGATTTCCTCGGTATGCCTATAGTTTCCCGTTAAAACAGATCTCATCGTAATCGCCCCGGGATAGTATTGACGTTTCGTCATTGCTGCCTGAGCGAGATAGCTTGCGGTCAGGCAACGCACAGGCAAACCGGTCCCGGATCGGGATCCGGAATGAGGTATTTCATTAAAAAGTTGTAATTGCGAGCGTTAGCGAAGCAATCTCGTCTCGTAGCTTGCGAGACTTTTTGAGATTGCTTCGTCGCTTTGCACCTCGCAATGAAGGTGCAAAAGTTTTCATGAGACATAATACTGATAGACAAGTATACGTCTCGGAAATTCTACAACTTATTGAAATTAAAAGGTTTTTTTGAGACTGTTCCATATTGTCTCACACATGGAATAATGGAATGGTGGAATATTCCAATTGTGAGCGAAGCGAACTAATTTCATTATATGGCATGTTTTCCTATTGAGTAAGCGGCCTCTGTTAGTCTATAGTCTATAAGCCCTCATCCATCAGCAGCAAGGTTGCAGCAAAATCAAAGGGCATGGAACAAAGCGTTGTATTGGTTTAACTGGTTTGATTGGTTCTATTATTTTGACAGGCTTCAAGCACAAACACAAAAGAAATCTCCCCACCCATAAAAGGATTTCACCTCGAGGGCATGAGGCACCGAAGATCAAGCCAAGCGTTGATCCTCGCTTGAGAAGCATCCTCGCTAAGATTGGCGTGCCTGAGAAGAGGGAGTTCACGCCGGATCCCTTTCAACTCAAGGCCCTTTCCGCAATCAAAAAGAGTGATTGCCTGGTATCAGCGCCGACCGGAAGCGGCAAAACATGGATAGCAGCGGAGGCGATCGAGCGGATCCAAAAAGAGGGCGGAAGATCATGGTACGCCTCCCCGCTCAAGGCACTCAGCAATTCAAAATACATGGAGTTTGGTGAGCGCTTCGGAAAAGAACACGTGGGCATAGTAACCGGTGATAGGGTTGAGAATCCCGATGCACCCATCACCGTGGGTACTACCGAGATCCTCAGGAACCAGCTCTACGATGCCATGTATTGGGGTGAGGATCTGGCTGCAGACCTGGTGATCCTGGATGAGGCCCATTTCCTTGGGGACGAGGAGAGGGGCGTGGTATGGGAGGAGATCATCATCTACCTTCCCGTCAGGATTCCCCTGCTTTTGCTCTCCGCAACCATCGGCAACTCCCATCAGATTGCGGGGTGGATCCAACCCGTGAGAAGCAAAGAATGCACCGTGATCGAGGAAAGCGGGAGGCCCGTGCCACTTTTCCCGCTCTTCTTTCATCCTACGGGAAGGCTCCTGCCCCTGCTCGGCAGGAGAGGCCCTGACAAGAAGGTGCTGGACTACCTGCACAATCCGAAAAGCCCTTCCATTGCAAGAGGCAGAAGGCTTCCCCCATTTGGCGATATAATCGGGGTTTTAAGGAAATATAATCTCGTTCCAGCCATATTCTTCCTGAAATCGAGATCGGATTGCGACAACGCGCTTGATCTCTGCACAGACGGTGCAGGGCACAAAAGAGACGCACGGCTCAACACCAGGATAGATGAGCTCATAAAGCAATACCCCCGCCTTGACCGGCATGCCCAGCTATGGCATCTGAGGAATAGCTCAGTTGCCTCACACCACAGCGGTCAGCTACCGCTTTGGAAGCTGGCGGTTGAGGATTTGATGGCCCGGGGATTGCTTGATGCGGTATTCGCCACCTCAACCGTTGCCGCGGGCATTAACGTTCCCGCGAGGAGCATCGTGTTCCTTAACTCAGACAGATATAATGGATTCAGATTCGTGCCCCTGAGCGCCACCGAGCTTCACCAGATGACGGGAAGGGCCGGCAGAAGAGGAATGGACAACATCGGCTTTGCCGTGGCTATTCCCGGCCCCTATATGGATGTTCATCTCATTGCGACACTGCTGAGATCCCAACCAGAGGATGTGGTAAGCCAGATAAAGGTCGATTTTTCAATGGTCTTGAACCTCCTCTTGTCACACAATCCCGATCAAATAAGGGAGCTCCTCTTTCGATCCTTTGCGAGCTATCAAAATCAGGAACACATGGATAGAGGCCTCGAGAATAGGCTCGTGAAGGCGGGCAAGGTCCTCATGGAGCGGCTTCCTCAATCCCTTTGCGGCTCCCCGGAATCCGTTCTCGCGCTCTCACGGAAGATGGCTGCTATGAGAAAAGAGATGCGGGCCATGGCCGCGGAGACCGAACGGGTAGAGATCAATCAAGCAAAACTATCCAACCTCACCCCCGGGAGGCTCTTCCTGGATACAAGGTCCCGCATCTACTGTGTGATAAGGACTCATGCAAGGAGGGAAACTACCGGCGTTCTGGCGTGCCGGGTAAAATACCGGGCTAAACGGAAGAAACCACCGAAGATGAGGTTTTTCTCCCCTGAAAAGGTCTCCGCCATCCTGGATAAAATAGTGGCCATCCCTTCGGGGGAAGACTACAGGGCCTTACAGGCCTGCCTTTCTCAGGCTATAGCGGAGGAAATGCCCCCACCCCTGGAGAGCTTACCCCTCGGAGAAGAGGGTGCAGCCAAAATAAAGCCGCTGAGGGATCGAATCGTATTTCTCGAACGGGAGCGGGATCAGCTGATATGCAAGGGGTGCAGCCACTTCAATCTCTGCCATGGAAGGGGCAACAGGCAGTTTCGAACAGCCTTGCGGGAGTTCTCTCGCCTGTGGGATACCGCCAATGCGGTGAGGGAGCATATCTGGGCCGATTTCATGCGGCATCTGAGCTTCTTGAAGCTCGAGGGTTACGTGAATGCCAATAACACGCTCACCCATGATGGAATATGGGCATCTCAGCTCAGGCTCGATCAACCCCTCATGATCGCCGAGGCATTGAGATTGGACCTCTTCCCGGACTCGGATCCGGCATTATTGGCAGCCCTTGTGGCCACGTTCGTGTATGATAAGGATATCGAGGTTGCATTCGACCCCGCAAGGACACCCAAAGAACTCCTCTCTGTATATAATGCCATGAAACGCGGGCTTTATCCGCTTATGGAGAGAAAAACGGTACACGGATTTCCCGTGAAATCGATTCCGCTGTGGGTAGCGGCCACTGTCTATGCCTGGGCAAAAGGGCTTGAATGGGAGCGGGTATTGCAGATAGCAGGGATGAACGAGGGCGATCTGGCCATGCTCATCTCCAGGACTGCCGATAATTTGCGGCAGATGGCATCGCTCACCGATGTGTACCCGGCCATTGCCGGAACAGCAAACGGGGCCATCAAGCGTATCATGAGGGAACCGGTTTTCTTCGACTAACAAAGGCGGATCAACGGGCTTAGAAACGGTGAATAGTGTGGCGAATATCAATGACTCCATAGTAAAAAAATCGTCCGTTGCGAGTCATGAGTTTCGTGTTATATTCAATTCTTCTTCGTTGCCAATGTTTACTTTTTTACCATTGAGGTAACATCGCCATGATTCCCCTCAGGGATACCATACGCTCAAAGAATTACCCCGTGGTCAACACCACGATTATTATCATCAATATCGTGGTGTTTGTCTTGGAGCTCTCCAAGGGAGATCAGCTGCGTCAGTTTATCTTCACCTACGGCCTCGTGCCGGCACGCTATACCGTGCCCGCAATCTCAACTTACTTTACCTCCGGCCAACAGGTGTTCAGCTTTCTATCCTTTATGTTTATCCATGGCGGGTTCTTGCATCTCCTCGGCAATATGTGGTCGCTCTACATATTCGGGGATAATGTGGAGGACAGGCTTGGCTCGTTCAGGTATCTTCTCTTCTACCTGCTGTGCGGGTTTGCCTCCGGGATCGCTCACCTTGTGGTCAACTGGCACTCCCAGGTGCCGACCATCGGTGCGAGTGGGGCCATAGCCGGGGTAATGGGAGCCTATATGATATCCTATCCCAGGTCAAGGATACTCACGCTTATACCGATGTTTATCTTCTTCCCGCTGGTGGAAGTGCCTGCGGTTTTCTTTCTCGGCGTCTGGTTCATATTTCAATTCCTGAACGCTGCATCCACTGCAGGCCAAGGCGGCATCGCCTGGTGGGCGCATATCGGTGGATTTATCTTTGGGATTATCTTCCTCCGCTTATTCCTGTTATTCAGGGAACCCTCCATGAGCAGAAAGGTCAGGCGCATCACAAAAAAAAACACCTCTGATAAAATTCAGGTTGTGCGGCCCATTAGTCCTGATCGGGATCTAAACAGATACGGGAACATCACCATTACGAGGAGGGAATCCGCGCTCGGTGCGAGAAAACTCGTCAACATCCCTGAAGGCTTCAAGCGGCGTTTATTCGTGGTTATCATTCCGCCGGGAACCTCTGATGGAAGCAAATTGCGGCTCTCCGGAATGGGCAGAAAATCGGATAATGGAGATATAGGAGACCTCTACCTCAAGGTACATGTCGAGGATTAGCCGGAGATTCGTGCGGTCCTCATTGACAAAATCAGGGCAAGAATTGTAATCTGCACTGTTCTATCGAACAATAATACCTGGAGGCCTTCATGACTGAGAAACTCTACCGGCTGGGCTGTGATATCGGCGGCACCTTTACGGACTTCGTCCTGCTCAACGACAAGACTGGGGAGATACACATCAACAAGTGTCTCACCACACCGGCTGACCCATCCGATGCCGTAGAGCAGGGAATACGGGAGATGGAGAGAAACATTCCTGGCTTCGTTGACAAGCTCGATGAGGTGATACACGGCACCACCCTGGTCATCAACTCGATTATTGAGAGAAAGGGCGCTATAACAGGGCTCATTACCACCAAGGGCTTCAGGGATGTTTTGGAACTCGGCAGGGAGATCCGATACGCCCCCTATGACATCTTTGCCGAATTTCCCCGGCCGCTGGTACCGAGGAGGTTTCGCCTGGAGGTTGACGAGAGGATACGAAGCGATGGAACAGTATTGAAGCCCCTGGCTCCCGATGAGGCAAAGGAGGTTGTGGCACAACTTGTGGGGATGGGTGTTGACTCCATTGCCGTATGCCTTGTCAACTCCTTTGAGAACCCCGCTCATGAATTGATGATCAAAGACATCATAGGCGAGCAGGCCCCGGAGGTGTCCGTGTCGATCTCCTACGAGGTCCTGCCCCAGATACGAGAATATGAGAGAACCAGCACCACGGTGACCAACGCCTACGTCAAGCCCCTTACCGGTCGGTACCTCACCAAGCTATCCAAAAGGCTGGAATCCATCGGCTCCACGGGCAAGCTTTTCATCATGCTCTCGAGCGGAGGTATCACTTCCGTTGAAACGGCAGCGGAGTTTCCGGTCAGGATTATTGAATCAGGACCAACGGCGGCCGTTATTTCCGGTCAACACTATGGAAGGCTCTTCGGCATCCCGGAGATGTTCTGTTTCGATATGGGAGGTACCACCGCCAAGTCCTGCTTGATTCAGAGGGGGGTTGCCGGTGTGGTTCCAACCTTTGAGGTGGGTCGTGTCCAGCGGTTCATGAAGGGAAGCGGCCTTTCCATTCAGGTCCCTGTCGTTGATCTGATGGAGATCGGCGCAGGTGGCGGCAGTATAGCCAAAATCAGCAAAATGGGGACATTGCAGGTGGGACCGGAGAGCTCCGGAGCCGATCCCGGACCCATCTGCTATGGAAGGGGAGGGACTGAGCCAGGGGTGACCGATGCCGACCTGTTGTTGGGCTATCTCGATGAGAACTACTTTTTGGGCGGAGAGATGAAGCTCAACAGAGAAGCCGCTCTGCGAGGCATTGAGGACAAGATTGTCAAGCCTCTTGGGGTACCTTTTATACAGGCGGTATGGGGCATTCATGACCTCATTAACGAAACCATGGCAGCAGCGGCAAAAACCCATATTGCGGAAAAAGGGGGGAATCCAAAGGTGGTAACTGTGGCAGCCTTTGGCGGGGCCGGGCCTGTGCATGCCTATGGCCTGGCCAAGAAGTTAGGGGCACCACGAATCATTGTGCCACCGAATGCCGGTGTGGGCTCTGCCCTAGGCTTTTTCACAGCCCCCAGGGCATTTGACCTCGTCAGGAGCCATAAGGTTGGCCTCGATGTTGCTGATTTCAATCAAATAGAAGAGATCTTCAAGGAGATGGAATCCGAGGGCACCATGACACTCATGAAATCGGGTACAGAGGAGGAAATCACTTTCGAGCGGTCAGTGGATGTTCGCTTTGTTGGGCAGGGATCTGAAACCAATATCCCCATTCCCAAGCGCACGTTTACCGAGGTAAACAAAGAAGTGGTGCGAAGCCGATTTGATGATATATACAAAAAGCTATACGGCAGGACCTATCCGGACTCTCCAGTTGAGTTTATAAACTTCAAGGTAAGGGCCAGCCTGCCTGAACGGCTGCTACGCTTACCCAAGATAGAAAAAACGGTAGACTCCATTGAAGATGCGGTAAAGGGAAATCGTCAGGCATACTCCGGGATTGCCGGTGATTATATCCCATACACGGTGTACGACCGATATAAGCTATTTCACGGCGCGGAATTTCAAGGCCCTGCTATCATCGAGGAGAGGGAATCCACGGTCGTGGTGGGTGAAGATACGTCCATCTCGGTGGATGAATTCGGGTTTCTGTGGATAGATCTGTGAGGGGCGAAAGGCCCGAGGCTCAAGGCAAACAGCATCGATAAGGGCCAAGAAGGTCTTTCCATGCGCCATATGCCTTGTGCCTTACGCCTAGCGCTGAAGAAAGAGACTATCCCGTAAGCAAACTAATTTTACGTCTCGAAAATTCTACAACTTATTGAAATTAAAAAGGTTTTTTTGAGACTGTTCCATATTGTCTCACACATGGAATAATGGAATGGTGGAATATTCCAATTGTGAGCGAAGCGAACTAAGTTCTAAACTCGAGGGGCCAAACATATGAAACAAATATTTGATCCGATCACCTTGGAGATACTATGGCGCAGATTGATCTCCATTGTGGACGAGGCCGATGGTGCCGTTGCTCGAACGGCATTTTCCAGCCTGCTGCGGGATGCTCACGACTATACGTGCATGTTCACGGACCGAAGAGGAAGAGAACTAGCCCAGGGAACCTTCGCGACTCCCGGTCAATCAGGGGCCATGGCCCTTGGAATCAAGAACCTGGTAAACAAGCTGCCGTCGGACAGGTTTCGGCCCGGCGATGTGTTTATCACCAACGACCCGTGGGCCTTAGCCGGGCACCTCAATGATGTGTGCGTCATAAGCCCCATTTTCTACAAAGACAAGCTCACGTCCTTTACCGCCTGCGTATTCCATCACTCCGACATCGGTGGCCGCGTGTCATCCGACAACCACGATGTGTACGAGGATGGCCTGTTCATACCGCTGGTGAAGCTCTACGAGGGCGGTACCCTGAATGAGGCCGTTATGGAGATGATCCGATGGAATGTTCGAACCCCTGATGAGGTCATCGGTGACATCCGATCACAGATCGCGGCAAACCACGTGTGTGCGGAAAAGATATGCCAGATGCTCGATGAGTATCATCTGGACGGCCTGGATGACCTTGCAGATGAGATCATCAGCCGCACGGAGAAGAGCATGAGAACGGCAATCGAGGAGATTCCCAATGGCGTGTATCGAGCACAAGGCATTATAGAACAGATCGAAGGCAGGGAGGATGTGGTGATACAGGCCGCTGTGGAGGTAAAGGGAAGCGACATCACAGTGGACCTCGACGGCTCTTCCGGCCATGTGGACTGGGGCGGCAACGTCGTCTACAACTTCACCTATGCCTATGTGTTCATGGCCATCAAAAGCATCTTTGATCCGGATATACCCAACAATGACGGGTGTGCAGCCCCTATCTCCATGAAGGCACCGGAGGGCAGTGTGGTAAACTGCAGCTTCCCGGTAGCTGTTGCCGCGCGAATGCAGATCGGGCACTTTCTCACGGAGATAATCTACCGTGCCCTGGCCGAGGCCGTGCCTGAGAGAGTGATTGCAGGAAGCGGCGGCACGCCTGCTACTATGAATGTCTTCTACGGAAAGAGAAACAACGGGAGGCCGTGGCATTCGGTGATCATCAGGGGAGGCGGCATGGGCGCCAGCGCCACCAATGATGGATACTATGACTATATCTTTCCTGCCAACGGCGCGAATACGCCGATTGAGATATTTGAAAGCGACACGC
>QMLW01000019.1 GCA_003646935.1 Deltaproteobacteria bacterium | reverse complement strand
GACTACTATCTTTTCTGCGACGATCCGGAATTGATAGAAAAAGCTAAAAGTATATGTAAACTATACTTAAATCCACCGGAGGATCGGGTGTTATTAAGTTACGATGAGAGGACGGCTATACAACCGACTTAAGAGATTTGCGATAAAGAAAATGATGCCCGGATATCCTTAAGAGACAGGATTTCCATTATAAGAGACATGGACATACGGACCTTCTTGCGGTTTTAGAGGTGGGAACGGGAGAAGTTTTCGGGAAATGCTATAGAAAGCACAGGCAGATAGAGTTTCTCGATTTTATGAAAAAGGTAAGAGAAAGATATCCTGGGCAATCGCTTTCCGCATTGCTACATTCGGCACATAGGCTTGAGCGTTTTGTTGCAGATGAGTTACACCCCATGAGGACCTCGTTTCAACAGACTCTGCAGGAAGGCTCTTCAGTGTACTTCCGCTTCACTGATCGATGTGGACACCCCCAAGATCGTTCTCCTACGGCCATCACAACGGACCCAGAGACCACCGAAACGCCGATCCGTACGCTCTCATAGGTGGCATCCAGGACCAGATACTTGATCGCTCCAAGCTGCCGATTCCGCCCGGCCTCGATCTCTTCATCCAGTAGCTGCGCTGCCTTGCTGACCTGAGTGGAGGAGATTTCCACCCCACACAGCTTCTCTACGATGTCGCTGAATCTTCAGGTGGATACACCATTGATATACATCTCCGCTATCGCCAGCTTCAGTGCTCGTTCACTTCTGATCCCCTTCTCAATCGAGGAGGGATAGAACTCCAACTCTCCTCGGGCGTGCGGAACCTTTAGTGGAATCTTGCCAACACGGTTTACAAGCTTTTTGTCTTTGTATCCGTTGGCATACCCCTTTTGTTCTTAGCTGCGTTCATACGGGGGCAGCTCCTAACGTCTGTTGCCGTTCCACTTGAATCGCGGCATTCAGAATGATGGATAGAGCTCGATCCATTCATTCAGAATCTTGCTCGGAGAGTGCTTCCACCACTTGTTCGATCAGGGTAAACTGGGGAGTGTCTTGATGAGTTGCCTCAGCCGCTCCTTGATTTTCTTCTGCTCCTTCTCAATAGAGGCAGCGTTTTATTCTGCTTGTTGGAACCATTCGCCCGAAGCTTTATACTGTCGATATCCAAAATATCAAAATCAATGAAATCCTGTTATTTACACAGCATCACCACTTGGCTGAACAGCTCCACAATCTCATCGAGATGCCGAGCGTAGAACTTGCCCAGTGTAGAATGATCGACCGCTTTGTCCCCCGTCAGCCATTTGTATCACAGGTGATGTTCAATATCATATTCCATCTTCATCAAGGAAAACCTGCATTTGTATAGGGCATACAAACCGCTTTTGATATAGGTCTTGGGATGAGTCGGATTTTTCCCTTGTTAGGAGTCAAGATCATAGGTTTTCTCGATCTCGCTGATATCAAACATGTCTACCAGCTCATCGATATACAGTAGAGCACTGCCAAGGGGTGCAATAGTGTCTAAATCGACTTAGGTAAGTAACAGCTTCTGCTTTCGATCAGTTACGCTGAAGGATCGCACGGGTTCCCCTCCCAAAGGTTTTTCCCATTCTATATCGTTGCGGTCTTCCCATTCAATGACTTTGGCTATAAATAAAGTTAAATTGACAGCCTGATTGCATTTTAGTCAAAATTTAATCCGGAGATAGTCATGGATTTTATGTTCAAGCGAACGTATCGCGGCTCACTGAAGTGTGCAATCCTCGATTGGGCCGGGACCACAATGGATTACGGGGTATACGCACCGGCTGTGGTCTTTATCGAAGTGTATCAGCGGCAGGGGGTAGAGATCAGCATGGAGGAAGCCCGTGGCCCGATGGGTATGCACAAAAAGGTACACATCCAAAAGATTTCTGAAATGCCTGCCGTGGCCAAAAGGTGGAGGGAAATCAAGGGACGTCACATAACATCCGAAGATATCAACAAGATGTTCGAGGGTTTTGTACCGTTGCAACCTGCCTGCCTGGCGGATTATTCAAAATTAATCCCAGGTACACTCAAAGTGCTGGCGGATTTCAAGAAGCGAGGAATGGTTACCTGCTCTACCACTGGGTACACCCGAGCTATGGTCGATATCAATCTTCGCGAAGCTCAGAAACAGGGCTACTATCCGGATAACACGGTCGGATCGGACGAGGTGCCCGCTGCCAGACCCTATCCTTACGCATGTTGGAAGAATGCTATTGATTTGCAGGTATGGCCTGTGGAGGCCTGTGTCAAAATCGGAGACACTCTTCCAGATGTAGGAGAGGGACTCAACGCCGGAATGTGGGTGATTGCTATTGCGCTGACTGGCAATGAAGTAGGTTTAAACGAAGAAGAGGTCAACGCCCTTGACCTTGAAGACAAAAAACGGAGACTGGAAAGGGCCCGAGACAGATTGGCCATGGCCGGTCCTCATTATGTTGTTGACAGCATATAGGATGTGCCTCCCATCATAGATGACATCAACAGGAGACTGTCCGCCGGAGAGAAGCTGTAATCAATCACTATCTGCCCGGAACGTCATTCAGCAGCCTTAACAGATAGTCTCTGCTCCGCAGAACCGGTCCCCCATCTTCCTCTTTTGTATTATCAATATACGTACGCTTGAGCTCTATATTGATGATCCCTTCGAACTTTCGCAAGTACTCGGCTATGGTCTGGAAGTCGAGGTTCCCTCTGCCAAGCTCGAGATGCTCACTCCTTTGACCTGAATTATCGTTTATATGAATGTGGTCCACGTACTCGCCAATCACCGATACTGTATTCTCAAGGCCGTCTACGAAAGAGTGACCGGTGTCCAGGGTCACACCGATTGTGGCGAGGTCGACCTGTTCACACATACCTAAAAAGCTTTTTATATTGGGAGCGACGGTACCCTCCACATGACACAGGTTCTCGACACTCACGATGACATCAAGGGAACGTCCGATCTCCGCGCACCTCTTTAGAGCCGAGACGGTTTGTTCCCTCGCCTCAGCCAGTCCCTGCGGACCACGGTCTACAGGCACTTTCCCGGGATGTACAACAACTGTAGCAATCTTCAACTCCGCCGCTAATCTCAATGCGGCCTCCACTCTCTTGATCGCCTCTTCTCGGCCTTCAGCAGTGGAATCAGAGAAGTTGATGTCTTCAGGGCCGTGCATACTGAAGCGTACTTCTCCGGATTCGCTGATTCCCCTGATCCATTTTCTAGTTGCGTCCGTCACGATTTCAGGATTGAAGGTGGTCTGATCAATATTGAGCTCCATGGCATTGAACCGATGAGTTAGACCAAACTCAATAATTTCTTCAATTGGCAGAGATCTCGAAAAACAATGGCTTGAAAAACCAATCCTCTTCATATCACACCGTTCTAAATATTATTGGTTGAGACAAGGCTTTCTTACCATCCGGAGCCGTGATCTCGAAGCGGACGTATTTTTCATCTCCAGCGAGATCGTAAAAAGCCTCCGTGATAAATTGATCCTTCTGTGCTCGGATGTGTTTTCCCCTGCACGGCGCTGCCTTAAATACCGCAGACACCGATGGTGAAAATTTACCAGCGATCCTTTTTGATGTATTGCTGCCCGTTTTCGAGCCGGGACCCGTCGATTCTTCAAGGCGAAAATCAACAATCTAAGGACCGGGCGGAGAATAAAACAAACCCGGTGTGAAAGATTTCGTAATGGAATTGAGTGACAGTTCGGAGTTTTTTACCATGATCCATCCCTGATAAACATCGTAGAGGAAATGCGAGTCGTCACATGCGATTCCCAAAACAGGTGTGGCTCTGCCGAGCAAGTCATCCCAGCGTGATTCCGAGATGGACCTGCTCGACTTGTCACAGGTGGTATTAAAAAATTCAACCGCAAAATACCCATGCAGAGGCAACAGGTCCAGGAGCGTGTGGCCTGACCAATATGGATGAGCGGGAACGGAAATCCCTCTCTGCTCTGCTCCCTCAGCCATTACTTCATTAGGATGCTTTCTTGCGACTTCTATTTCTTCATGAATACTTATAGCGAAGATGCGATACTGCGTGCCACCGTAAGGATTGCTGGGGTGGAGCTCACTGCCCGATATAGCCAGGAATGATTCGTTCGAATACTGAGAAACATCACTGACTTTGTTGTGATCTGTTAAGACAAGAAAATCGTACTTATGTTGCCTGTAGCCCTCGCAACATTCGGCAATGGAACGAATGCCATCGGAAACAGAGCTGTGGGTATGGGTATTTCCTCGGTACCACTGACCGGGTTGAGCAAAAGGATTCAGGTAGTGCATTTAGACTTCCTTTAACCGATCTTTGGAGTCCTGGCCTCCAATTCAACGATACGCATGGGTGCCTTCGCCGTTTCCTCAATCGTGTTGAAATGTATGGGCTCCCCCTTTGGCTCGAAATTGAAATTGCCCGAGTATCCGATCTTACGAAGCATTCGGAATATTTCTACCCACTGCATGGTGTCCCCTTCAGCAAAGGGGGGAAAGTGATCTACATCATCCTTGAAGCCATGAAGGTGAATCCAGCATAATCGCTTTTGGCACATATCAAGCACAGCAGTCGGGCCTCCCGGAACAGTCATCGGATTGATCCCTTCCTTGTTTCTCACGTGGCCGACGTCAAGGATCATGCCTACTTGAGGGTGATCTATCTTGTCGAGAAAGGTTACCCGCTTTTCAACCCAATACTCCTCAGCCTTGAAGTTCTCAATTGCGATGCTCACATCCGTGCCTTCAATATGGCGAGCGAGATCCTCGTAGCTCTTTTGCAGAGTTCCGTTCATCGTCGTGGCGTGCGATCCCCAGACTTTGCCACCCCATTCTAGCATGGTGTCGATCTGCCGCCGACAGCGGTCCACCTCAGCTTTCCGTTTTTCTTCTGTATCCAAGAAAGCGAAGTTAGTACGGTGGGCGTGGTAGGCGACAATCTGAATGCCGCATGCTCTGCAGATATCGGCGATATATCTCATCGATCGCGCATCTGCCATATCGAACTGCTCGGGGCTCTCCAACAACTCAATCCGCGTGATCCCGTTTCGCGCCAGTTCCCCAAGTGTTCGTTCTCCGATGGGACGGTATTTCCAAAATACAACCGTAGACATCGACACGCGTTCTTTGATTTCCTCAACAGTATAGAATCCGTTCTCCGTGCTCATATGTAACTCCTCTTGTCTTTATACTTTGATGCTCTGCTCTATCTTTCATTTGAGGCCTTTGCTTGCGGCCCTTCTGAGTAATTCACGAAAAGTGTTTTCACTATTACCGAGGCACCTGAAGGCCCCCAGCAGAAGCAGTCATTCTGTGCTCGAATGCATGCTACGGTTCGCTCGGGCCCGATTTCTCTAAGCTCCAGAATAACGGACGCACACTCCGGCACCGCTTTTGGGCAACGGGTACGAAAAACGCATCCGGAGGGTGGGTTGATCGGACTGGGAATATCGCCCTCAATTACATTGAATGGCCTTCTTGATCGCGAATCGGATATGGGTATGGCGTCCATTAAGGCTATAGTGTAGGGATGTTTCGGATTATTATAAAGCGATTCCGTTTTCGCCACTTCCATGACACGTCCCAAGTACATAACCGCCACCCTGTCCGAAATGTGCTGAATGACGGAAAGATCATGGGCGATGAACAGGATTGTGAGGCTCAGCTTCATCCTGAGGTCACAGAGAAGATTGATGATCTGAGCCCGCACCGACACATCGAGCGATGAAACAGGTTCGTCCGCAACGATAAACATGGGATTCACCGCAAGCGCTCGGGCTATAGAGATCCGTTGCCGCTGGCCGCCGGAAAACTCATGCGGGTAGCGCAACGCGTATTCAGGAGCCAGACCAACCAGATACAGGAGTTCAGCCACCCGATCCTGCCTCTCCTTCTTTGTTCCTATTCGATGGATGAGAAGCCCTTCAGCGATAATATTTCCTATATTCATTCGGGAATCGAGAGAGCTATAGGGGTCCTGAAAAATAATCTGCATTTCCCGTCGAATGGGCTTCAGATCTTTCTTTTTCAGCACAGTCAGTTCTCTGCCTTTAAAGCGCACCGAGCCCGATGTCGGCTTGACGAGCTGAAGGATAGTACGGCCGAAGGTGGTTTTTCCCGATCCGGATTCTCCAACGAGACCCAGGACTTCTCCACTTCGAATGGAGAGAGTGACGTCATCCACAGCTTTAACCTGACTCCTCTTCTGCGCTCCGAGGCTGCTTTTAACGGGAAACCACGTACTCAGGTGCGTTGCTTCAAGTATGTACTCGGCTCCCACCACTACACCTCCTGTAAATCACGCCAGCGCCAGCACCTTACCGAATGGCCGGTATCCGAAACCTCGACTTCCGGCTCCTCCCGGCTGCAGCGGGCGTCTGTAGCCCATAGGCACCGCGGATGAAACGCGCATCCCGGAGGCAAGTCAGCAGGATTAGGGACCGTGCCGCCGATGGGCGTCAGCCTCTCCGGTTTCTCTCCAGGCTTGCAGAGCCTCGGGATGGACATCAAAAGGCTCTTCGTATAAGGGTGTAATGGACTATGAAAGATCTCATCCACCGTACCGGTCTCGACATCCCGGCCCGCGTACATAACAACCACCCGGTCGGCAATCTGGGCCACGACGCCCAGATCGTGAGTGATGAACAGCACGGATGTACCCAACTCCGATTGAAGCCTTTGGATAAGATTCAGAATCTGAGCCTGGATTGTCACATCAAGTGCCGCAGTCGGCTCATCGGCAATCAGTATTGCTGGACGGCAGGCAAGAGCCATGGCAATCATGATTCGCTGCCGCATGCCCCCCGAAAGTTGATGCGGAAAGGATTTGAGTCGCAATTCTGCTTCCGGAATTCCCACCGACTGGATCATCTCCCGGGCAATCCTTAAAGCTTCGTGTTTGGTTTTCGTCGCTTCATGGCGAATCACAACTTCAGCAATCTGGTTGCCCACCGTGAAAACAGGGTTCATACAGGTCATTGGTTCCTGGAAAATCATCGAGATTTCCCGGCCACGAAGGGAGCGCATCTCCTCAGGAAACAGCTCTAGCATATGGTATTCTTTGGTTTTGTTTGGCCGATAGACAATATCGCCTTCGATACGCACGTTGTGTGAACGTCCTCCCGTACCGACGAGCCCAATAATAGAGAGAGCTGTTACGCTTTTACCTGAGCCTGTCTCCCCCACCAAACAGACCGTTTCCCCCCTCTGGAGTTGGAAACTGATGCCCTGCACGGCTCGGACAGTCCCCGTACGCATCATAAACTCTATCTTCAGGTCATTGACCTCAAGTAACGCTGATTGCATGGAATCCTCACCTCTCTAGGCGAACGTCGAACACATCACGCAGCCAGTCTCCGATTATTTGCATACAGAGCGTGATGAGAACGATGAATCCAGACGGCGGTATTACGATCCACCAGGCGGAGGCCATGTAGTTCCGGCCTTCGCCAACCATGCGGCCAAGAGACGCAGTCGGCGGCTGTACTCCAATACCCAGAAAGGACAAGCTAGATTCTAGCAGGAGTATACGCGGAAAGTTCATCGTCAGTAGGACAATGAGCATGGAAGCGATATTCGGTAGTATGTGGCGGATAGCAATCTGAAAGTTTGAGCCACCGAGTGCCCTTGCTGCTTCGACGAAAGGGCTTTCCCGGATAGACAGCACCTGTCCTCGAATGAGGCGGGTATGGGTTTTCCACCTTATAAAACCGATTAGTCCTACAAGGACCGGAATGCCAAATCCAAATGCTATAATACCAAGTAAAACCATAAGTATGTATGGTACAGCAAGTTGGAAGTCGACGAGAATTGCAACGATACGGTCTACCCACCCTCCCAGAAGTCCGCTGATGACACCCAGCGTGACTCCAACCAGGGAACCTATGACCATACAAACCAGGGAGATCCCAACGCTCACACGCAGCCCATAAACGCAGCGACTCAGTATGTC
The DNA here is from genome assembly GCA_003646935.1 of Deltaproteobacteria bacterium. Taxonomy (GTDB): domain Bacteria; phylum Desulfobacterota; class DSM-4660; order Desulfatiglandales; family B25-G16; genus B25-G16. Next base: position 4,025 of record QMLW01000019.1, on the reverse strand, counting down.
ACGTCCCAACTGGTCAATGCCGAAAAGATGTCCGATCCTTTCTCCTTTAATCAAAGAGGGTGGTGCATTGCGCTCCATAATATTTGTCACGTTGGGATCGTATGGGACAACCCAGGGAGCAAAGACCGCGGCGAAGGCCATGATAATAATTATAATAAGACAGAGCCGAACGCTCAGCGGAATATCTAAGATTCTTTTCCAGAGACTGATCTTGGCGACAGTAGCGCTTGGTGGCAACACGGATACAGCGGCCTCTTTCGATGCGCCTCCGTTCAGGGAGAGCGGCTTATCTCCCTCGTCGATCTTTAGCTCTTTTTCAGCCATATATCATGCCTCCACCTGAATTCGGGGATCGATGAGAACATAAAGGATGTCCGCGAAGATGTTGACAATGACTACAATACTCCCAATAAAAAGGACGCCGAATTCCAGAAGCGGATAGTCCCGATTGAGCACAGAACCGATAATTAACCGATCTATCCCCGGCCAGGAAAAAATCGTTTCTACGATCATCGATCCGCCTACCAGGGTTGGAACCTGTAGGCCAATAACCGTCACCACGGGAATCAGCACGTTGCGCAATACATGTTTAAAAATGACGATCCGTTCTGAGAGCCCCTTAGCCCGCGCTGTTCGCACGTAATCCTGAGATAAAACGTCGAGCATCGTGCTTCGCGTGTAGCGTGCCAGCGCCGCAGTCGTTCCCGTGCTTAGCATGATCGTTGGTATGATGAAATGCCACACGGTCGCATCTCCCATACTCGGAAGTATTTTTAGAGTGAAACTGAAGACTAATATGAAGGTAATTGCCAAAATAAAATTCGGCACGGCGTAACCAATGAAGGCGAACGTCATAGCAAGACGGCCGGCGAGCGAACGCCGCTTGAGCACACCGATGATACCGAGCGGTATTCCAACAAAGACGCTCAGGGGCAAGGCCAAAACAGCAAGCTTAAGCGTGTTGCCAAACGCCTGGGTGTACAATTCAACGACCGGTTGCCTAAAGATGATGCTTACACCAAAGTCGCCCCGAGCTAACCAACGCAGATAGAGAAAGTACTGCTCCGGTAATGATTTATCGAAACCGTAAAATTCTTCCATTTTCTGCCAATCTTCCGCTGAAATCGCCTCTTCTCCCCACATGATTTCCAAAGGGTTTCCGCTTAGACGCGTCGCAAAAAAAAACAATCGTGACAACAGTAAAAAGCGTAAGAACTGCTCTTGCGACTCGTAAAAGAATAAACCGAGCCATGAGCTATCCTCCTATCGTAATTACATACCTTAAAACCTAAAAGACAGCCGGATTATACGTCTGGCTGTCTTTACTGTTTTCGAACAGTGTTAGCCTTACTTCTTGAACCCGATCTGTCCGGCCCGGAAGGAGAGAAGGTAAGGCCTGTACATATTGGGGACTTTCCACTCGATGTCGCTGCGCATGGCGAAAAGCTCATAAGGTTGATAGAGCAGGAGCCACGGCGCCACATCCTGTTCTGCTATTGTGAGAATCTCCCGGTAGGCTTCCCAACGTTCGTTCTCATCTGTGGAATAACGCACCTTATCAAAAAGCGCATTCCGCTTCTGGGTCGGATTGAAAATCTTATCACGTACAACCCAACTGGTATTCGACCAGTGGCTGATTAAAGCGGCCATGGGATCCGGGAAGTACATAGGATTAGACCATGGACGGATATTAATGCCCGTGTAGTCGTTCGAGAAGCTCTCTACCGCCCGCAACTCCACCCGGATGCCTACCTTCTCCCACATCTCAGCAATTGTCTGAGCTGCCAAGTCGCCATAAGTGTAATATTCCGGTAGAAAGGTAAGAAGAACGGGCTTTCCATCGTAGCCGGATTCCTTGACCAGCTGTCGCGCCCTCTCCGGGTCATACTTGATGGGCTCGAGTCCTGGCTTGTCACCAAAGGTGTCCGGAAAATAATATGCCTTGGGGGCCTTTGCCTTTCCACCCCAGAGCCCCTGGACCAGCTTCTCCCGATCGACCGCCAGCTTCATGGCCTGCCGTATTTTCAGGTTGTTGGTCGGCGGCTGGTTCATATTGAGGGCATATAGGTGAAACATCGGCCAGACGTGGCCCAACACCTTGATCCCCGGTCGCCCCTCAAGCATCTTCTCCTGATCCGGCGGGATTTGCATGATGAAGTCGATCTCCTTGTTGACCAGTGCGGTAATTCTCGAGGTGATTTCCGGCACGACAGTAAAATGAATCCTCTTCAGCGGCGCTTTCTCGCCCCAGTAGTCGTCGAACCGCTCCAACACAAGATCCTGAGCTGGCGTAAAGGATACGACCTTATAAGGCCCCGCGCCGATCGGCTTGGTTTTGGAAGCATCGTATCCCACTCTTTCAACATACGCTTTCGATACAATAGACGCATTAGGCTCGGATAATAGAATTTCGGCCAGCGGTTCCGCCCTTTTGGTATGGATACGGACCGTCAGAGAATCCACGATCTCGACCCGATCGAAATTGTAATAAAACCTGCCGTAAGCCTTGGCGAAATCAGGGTGCTTCTTTTGGAACACCCGGTTTAAAGAAAAAGCGACATCTTCTGAACTCATCGTGGTTCCGTCGTGGAATTTTACGCCCGCCCGAAGCTTGAGTTCCATGACCATCGGCTCAACCCACCGCCAGCTTGTAGCCAGACCGGGCTCGAACTTCAGTGGAGGCCCATACGGGTGCCTCAGGATGAGCGTGTCGTGAATGCTGTAGAGCACTTGCGCCCCTGCGTTAGCAGTATTCTGCTGAGGATCCAAGCTCTCAAAATGTTGTACAGTAGCCACAGCCACACGCAATACCTCTGTCTCCGGTGCTTTCGCCTCCGCCTGCCCTGCCGCCCAGGTGAGTGAAGCTGACAGCAGAGCCACCGAAACCAGCCATGTGATTCTGAATCTTTTCATAAAGCCCTTTTTGTATATATATCTAGATAATTATATCTGATTCCCAGAATTTGTCAAGTGGCCGAATTGAATTGTTAAAAAAACACGAAAACAGATTATTGCCTCATTTAAAAAAAACACGAAATGATTATTTTGTCCGATTCCAAAAGAGACTTCTTTTTGAAGGAGGAACAAAAGGATTGGGCTAACAATGGGACAGAAAAAGGCAGTTACAAAAGAAGTAGTAAGCAGGTACCAAATATCCTCTAAGAAAGCAAAAGGTAAAGTATTGGATGAGTTTATCCAGTTGACCAAGTACAAACGAAACTATGCCAGCTGGATCCTGAGGAACTACGGTAGAGAAATCATCACACGTATAGATGGCCAGTGAGTGAAGATAATCGTTTGAAAAGCGAGGAAGAAGAAACCAAGGAAAACACCCAAGAGGCAGTTCATAAACGTTGCGGAGTTTGAAGAGCTGGTTCCTGAGGAGGGCTGTTACAGCATGCACATCCAGATTCCTGTGCCTCCGAGCGAGAAAACGAAAAGCAACAAGCCGTGGTCTATAAAGAAAGCCAAGGGGGATGCTGGCACGGCTGATTGTATGCCGTAATGACAAAGGAGAGGTGGTATGGATTATCACCACACTGCCAGAGAGCTTCATGAATGATGAGGGAGTGATGATGTGACTGTACATGATACGTTGGCAAATTGAAAAGAACCAATCATACTGCACCTATACTGCAAAAGACTTTCTATACTATCATTGTTTGATCTTTCCATGTGTTTCCTCCTTCAGTTGTTGTTGGCCGTGCTCACTCTCTCGATCCTGTGCATCCGTGTATGATGCCCACGCGAAACGTTCCGAAGCTGCCTAAGACGTTCCAGCTCGATTGCATCGGCCCATAGGATCCAGCGACCTTGTTCCGGACGTCGGGCACTTACCCAGCCACGACGAATCCAAGAGAAAAGGGTTACTCTCGGCATTTCAAGTCGCTGCGCCAGGCTCTTAACCCACCATTCATTCTCTCCCAAACCCTTGATACTGTCACTCCTGGATCTTGATCGTCGCTTGCGTAACCCGGGGAGATATATCTCGCACCCCTCGAGATCCAAACCGTTCTCGACGTTTT
>QMLW01000018.1 GCA_003646935.1 Deltaproteobacteria bacterium | reverse complement strand
TGGTGCGCCCAGCAGGATTCGAACCTGCGACCTACGGATTCGTAGTCCGTTACTCTATCCGACTGAGCTATGGGCGCATTCGAGTGCCTTCAGGTATTGCCTATGCGCGGGATAGTCATGCCTAGTTATCCCCTGCCGCGGTAAGGCTCGCGATCCGGTGGATGATTTCCGAGGTGGAAACGCCGGGAACAAGGGGGACTGTTTTCACCTCACCCCCCGACTGCTTCACGATATCGGCCCCCACTATCTCATCTTCGGGCCAGTCCGCGCCCTTCACCAGGACGTGTGGCTGAAGGTATTCAATAAGGGCTCGGGGGTTGTCCTCATCGAAGATCACCACCCCATCGACAAAACACAGCGCGGCCAGCAATTCCGCCCGTGCACGCTGAGGCAGCAGGGGGCGGTGATTCCCCTTGATGTTCCTCACGGAGCTGTCGCTGTTAAGGCCGACGATCAGGTAATGGCCGAGGGACTTCGCCTCGGAGAGGTAGTGGATATGGCCCTGGTGGAGGATATCGAAACACCCGTTCGTAAACACTACCCGTTTACCCTTCCCTTTCACCCGGTCGACGAACGATTTCATATCCGGTTGGGACTTTATCTTTGACAGGAAGCCTTCCATTCCCGAAGCCTTTTCACATAACCGTCCACCATTTGGTGCTCGTTCACGTGGAGAATTCTCGCGTAGGTCTTAAGAAAGCCCTTCAGATACACGAGTGCTGGAAGCTCCTCAAAACGCTCCTCCTCAATATCCTCCAATGTCTTCTTCGGTATGTTCGTCTTTCTGTTTATATCCTCAACGCTTATTTCTTTGGCGATCCTCATTGCCTGAATATCCTTGCCCGATACTGCTGAGTAGATGTCGAGGAGATCGAAGCTGTCTCCAGCGGGCAGCTCTTGGCTCTCCCCTGTTTCCTCGCCGCTGAGCAGGCTCTCGACCTTGACATCCCGCAGCTTGCCGTTGATGGTATCGGATTGCTCTAACGATGAAAGGCCGAGTTGCTCGGGGATGAGTTCCCCGCTCTCGAGCAGTGCCTGGTTGTATTCGGCCCTGAGCTGGCCGTTCGTAAGGGTTTTGTACGCATCCACGAGTCGAGAGAGGATGAGGTCCCTCTCCTTTTCTGGCAACAGGGAGTAGGTGGGGACCGAATCAGCCGAGTAAATGTTCATGGCCTGATCATAGGCCCATCGAACCTCTTGTGTTGAGGCTTGGGGAGAGATATCGAGCAGTTCGTAGTAATTTTGCTGCGTTATTCGTTTCATCGCTCACTGCATTTCATGGTTGCGTAGATCTTGAGGAAAGCGCAATCCTAACTGATGCTGAGGTGCTATTTTTTCAGTAATTTCAATAAGTTCCTCGAAGGCTTGGGCATAGGGGTAATATGCCGTAAGGGGTTTTCTCTGAAGCAATCCCTTCCTTATCTTTTTATCATAGCTCACGCTTCCCAGGAAATCAATGGGGATCCCGAAGTATTTCCTGGCCACGATAGCCATATTCTGTGCGGTGATCATATCCCTCTTGGTCCTTACCTGATTGACGATCAATTTGATATCGAGGCTCGAGAGGTAGTTCGCGATGGTAATCCCGAGGTTCGGCTCTAGTTTTTCAATAACATCCAAAAGGTCGAAAACGGTCTCGAATGTGTATCCATCCCTCTGTCTGATCCCCTTGTCGATAAGGGATCGTACCACTTTTTGGCTGACTGTATTTCTCAGATAACGAAAAAGGAGTCCCTTCATAAAGCGGTAGGTGTTCTCAATGGAAATGGGCTCGGGCGAGGTAATAAGGATGCCGCAATTGGAGATGAGAAAGAAATCGAGGACATTGAAAGAGGTTCCGGGACCGAGATCGATCAATATATACTCATAGTTCAATCTTCTGATGTTGTTGAGTATCCTCACCTTCTGTCCATAGGCGAGGTTCGCCATCCCGATCATATCCTTTGCGCCGGAGATGAGCTTGAGGTTGCTTATGCCGGTTTTAGAGATGACGCCCGATATTGCTGCTTTTTTCCTGGTGACGAAATCCGAAAGGCTCAATGGCGGGGCTTCTAAGCCCAAGAAGGTGTGCAGATTGGCCGTTCCCAGATCGGCGTCTACCAGGAGCACGTCGTTGCCCTTTTCGGCAAGGCAGATACCGAGACTCGCGGTGATGAGGCTCTTGCCGGTACCCCCCTTGCCGCCGCCCACGGATAGGATATGGTTTTCTGGTATGCGACCTTTTGGTGTTGCCCTTTGTTCAGACATCACGAGCCACCGCGATTGAGATGGAAAGTAAGGTACCAGGTGATCTGGTGGATTGCAACTTTTTTCTGGGTTTTTGAGGGCTTGTCTCGTTTCAGAGCTGCCCCCGCTCAATCACCAACGGTCCGTGCCAAGGTGATACAGGCCACCTCGCGAGCCCCGAACTTTTTCAGTGTTCTGGCGCATTCCTGAAGCGTGTAACCAGTGGTAAGGACATCATCGACCAGCAGCACCTTTTTACCCTTGAAGATCGCCGCCGAGGTCACCGAAAAGGCGTTCGCAACGTTTTTTCTCCTCTCCTTCCTTCTAAGACCCGTTTGGGATCGAGTATCCCTTTTCCTGATGAGTGACAGGCAGTTCAATGGAGTTCCCAGTTCCGAGGCAACGGCCTTGGCCAATAAAAGGCTTTGGTTGAAGCCCCGCTCCCTCAATCTGTGCTTATGGAGGGGTACAGGAACCGTCACGAATTCCTCTGGATGAGTCAGTGAGGTTCTCGCAAAGGCCGCAAGCAAGCCCCCGAGGGGTGCGGCGAGGTGAGTTTCGGAATTGTACTTGAACCTCTGAATCGCGTTCATGATCGGTCCAGCGTACAGATAAGGAGCCCTCATGGTATCGTAGCTCGGCATTTTTCGAAGACAGTTTTCACAGGGATGGTCGGGGCCGCTTAATGCGGAAAACGGGATGCCGCATATGGTGCACAGGGGATGGGTGATGGGCGTGAGGGCCTTTTTGCAGGACTCGCATACCTGGTGTGGGTGACAACGATTCTCGGCTGAGGATACAAACCGGCCACAGAAAGGGCAGCGTGGCGGGTAGATGATGTCGAGCAATGTGGAAACTATCTTCATAAGGGGTATTATACGCTCTTTTATCCCCGTTGAAGATGAAAAAAGGGCGACCCCCTTTCAGGGGATCGCCCGAGCGTATGGCACCGATTTCTATGATGCCTACTACATCATGCCGCCCATTCCACCGTATCCGCCTCCTGGGGGCATGGGCGGTGCTGGCGGTTCTTCCTTCGGCTTCTCGGCTACGACGGCCTCGGTTGTCAACATGAGCGCGGCCACGGATGCGGCATTCTGAAGGGCAAACCGCACCACCTTGGTGGGATCAATGATCCCGGCCTTGACCAGGTCTTCATATTCACTTGTATCGGCATTGAGCCCAAAGGGGCCCTTTTCGGCCTTGACCTTCTCGACCACTACCGAGCCCTCCATGCCTGCGTTGTTGGCGATCTGCCTGAGCGGGTCTTCAAGGGACCTCTTTACTATGTTGAGGCCTAGTTGCTCATCTTCCTCTAATTTCAATTTGGACAATGAGTCGATGCATCTCAGGAGCGCAACGCCGCCGCCGGGAACGATGCCCTCCTCAACCGCGGCCCTAGTCGCATTGAGGGCATCCTCAACCCGTGCCTTCTTCTCCTTCATCTCAGTCTCGGTGGCAGCTCCTACGTTGATAACCGCCACACCACCGATCAACTTGGCGAGCCTCTCCTGGAGCTTTTCCCTATCGTAGTCAGAAGTTGTATCCTCGATCTGGGCCCTGATCTGTTTGACTCTTCCCTCAAGATCACCCCTGCTTCCACCGCCATCAACGATGGTGGTGTTGTCCTTGTCTATGTTGATTGTTTTTGCGGTGCCCAGGTCATCGAGGCTCACGTTTTCCAGTTTCAAGCCTAGATCCTCGGATATTACCTTGCCGCCGGTGAGAATGGCGATATCCTCGAGCATGGCCTTCCTTCTGTCCCCAAAGCCGGGTGCCTTTACCCCTGCGACCTTAAGGGTTCCTCTCAGCTTGTTGACCACCAATGTGGCCAGTGCCTCGCCCTCCACATCCTCTGCGATGATAAGGAGCGGCTTCGCCATCTTGGCGATTTGCTCGAGCAAGGGAACCATGTCCTTCATGTTGCTGATCTTCTTCTCATGGAGCAGGATGTACGGCTCTTCCAAGGCGACTTCCATCTTCTCCGGATCGGTAACGAAATAGGGTGAGAGGTAGCCCCTGTCGAACTGCATTCCCTCGACGATCTCCAGGGTTGTCTCCATGCTCTTGGCCTCTTCAACGGTAATAACGCCCTCTTTCCCTACCTTGGCCATTGCCTCGGCGATGATGTTGCCGATAGTGCGATCATTGTTCGCGGAGATAGTTCCAACCTGAGAAATTTCCTGCTGCTCCTTCGTTGGTTTTGACATCTTCTTCAGTTCATCTACCACCGCTTCTACCGCCTTCTCGATTCCGCGCTTCAGGGCCATTGGATTAGCTCCTGCAGCGACGAGTTTTGATCCTTCATGGTATATTGACTGGGCTAGGAGTGTAGCGGTTGTCGTTCCATCACCTGCGACATCCGACGTCTTTGAGGCAACCTCCTTCACCATCTGGGCGCCCATATTCTCGAATTTATCCTCGAGTTCTATCTCCTTGGCAACGGTAACACCGTCCTTGGTAATGTTAGGGGATCCCCAGGATTTCTCGAGGATGACATTTCGTCCCTTTGGGCCAAGTGTTACCTTAACCGCTTCTGCCAGGGTATCAATACCCTTCAATATTGCCTCCCTGGCCTTGATATCATATTTAATTTCCTTTGCAGCCATGATCTTTTCCTCCTCGAATTAGATTTGCTATTTAACGATGGCGATAATGTCTTCTTCCCTCATGATCAGGTGTTCCTCGCCATCTATGGTAACCTCGGTTCCCGCATACTTGGAAAATAACACCTTATCCCCCTCCTTCACATCCAAGGGGACCTTCTTATCGCCCGTGCCCTCGCTCTTTCCTGATCCCACAGCGCTGACCGTTCCCATTATCGGCTTTTCCTTGGCTGTATCGGGGATGATGATTCCCCCTTTTGTCTTCTCCTCTTCCTCAACCCTTTTTACGATTACTCGATCATGCAACGGCTTAATCTTCATCGTCGGCCTCCTTCTACCATATGGTTTGCATGGAAAAATTTACAACCAGGTAAGATAATGTCAAAAATATAAATGTCAAGTATACCTATCGAAAAAGTTCTCATAAAAGAAGCGTCTCCTTGGCCCAAAATGCCCGGTCTTTACCCATCAAACCGGAAAAACATAAGAGATTTCTTGACATTATCGCTATCGCTAGCGATAATTTAAATTCCTACTGTAGTGAAGGCTCCGAAGTTTCCCTAACCTGCGAGGAGGAGAAACCATGCCGATCTTTACGTATGTGGGCAAGAGCAAAAGGGGACGTGTTTTAAAGGGCGAGATTGAAGCTGCCGATGAGAGGATCGCGCGTATCCAGCTGAAGAGAAAGAATATCGAGGTTACCAAGCTCAAACCGAAGCCCAAGGATATCTTCGAGAGCATCTCATTCATGCAGCCAAAGATCACCAAGAAGGACCTCGTGATCTTTACCAGGCAGTTTTCAACCATGATCGATGCAGGCCTTCCTCTTGTACAAGGACTGAACATATTATCCGAGCAGATGGAGAATAAGACTTTCAAGGGCATGCTCAAACAGGTCACCAAGGATGTAGAAGGTGGGTCGACCCTGGCGGATGCCCTGAATAAACACCCCAGGGTGTTTGATTCGTTATTCGTTAACCTCGTTGCCGCTGGTGAGGTTGGCGGCATCCTCGATACCATTCTGCAGCGCCTCTCTGCCTATATTGAGAAGTCCGAAAAGCTCAAATCAAAGGTGAAGGGGGCCCTTGTCTACCCCATTGCCGTCTTGATTATCGGTATGCTCGTGATGGCCGTTATCATGGTGTTCGTCATCCCCGTGTTTCAGGAGATGTTCTCAAGCCTAGGGAAGGGACTCCCTGCGCTCACCCAATTGGTTATCAACATGAGCAACTTCACCAAGGGAAACATCCACTTCTTGATTGGAGGGCTGATCGTTTTCATCTGGGCCTTTAGGAGATATAGGAGAACGAGCTCGGGAAAAAGGGTCATAGACATAGCCCTGCTCAAGATGCCGATCTTCGGAGAGCTTATCAAAAAGGTTGCCGTGGCCAGGTTTACACGGACCCTCGGAACCATGATCAGCAGTGGTGTTCCTATCCTCGATGCCCTGGAGATCACGGGTAAGACTGCGGGAAACGCAGTGGTTGAGGAGGTGATCTTCGAGGCAAGAACTAGCATCGCCGAGGGACAAACTATTGCCGATCCCCTCTCCGAGTCGGAAATCTTTCCCGGCATGGTCACGCAAATGATTTCAGTGGGTGAGTCAACGGGCGCCCTCGATGCCATGCTGGAGAAGATCGCGGATTTTTACGACGACGAGGTTGATGCCTCGGTATCAGCCCTGACGGCCTTGATGGAACCATTGATGATGATGTTCCTGGCTGGTGCCCTAGGGCCTATCATAATCGCCATGTACCTTCCCATATTCCAGATGGCCTCGGCAATGGGTTAGTATAAGAAACCATGGTCAAAGCGGAACGAGACTATGCCCAGAGGGAGACACTATCTCGCCTTCAGCTGCTGATGTTCGCAAGGGTGGGGCTTGTTTCCCTGCTGCTGGGCGTTGCGATAATCATCCAGGTGCGGGAAACAAAGACCTACTTCGGCGAGATCCTCAACGCCCACTACTCGCTCATCGCGCTCATCTATTTGCTCACGTTTTTCTACGTAGTTGCCCTTAAATACATACGAAATCTCGCCAGATTTGCCTACATTCAGCTTGTCGTCGACACTGCCTTCATTACCGCAATCATCTATACCACGGGAGGAATCGAGAGCATTTTCTCATTCCTCTATCAATTGATCATCATCGCGGGTGCGATACTGCTCTATCGTCGAGGAGGGCTGATAATAGCATCCTTGAGCAGCATTCTCTATGGCGCGTTTCTCGATCTAAGCTACTACGGCGTTATCAATCCCTTGGGGTATCATTATCCCTACGCCTCCGAATACCAGGTGAGCGATATCTTCTACATGATTCTCGTGAATGTGGCGGCCTTCTATCTGGTGGCCATACTAAGCAGTTTTCTCTCGGAGCAGATCCGCAGAAGCAGGGCCGAGCTTAGGGCCAGACAGAAGGACCTCGCCGATCTTGAGATACTGCAGGACAATATCATTCAGAGCATCTCCTCGGGCCTCATAGCGCTGGATGAGAACGGAAGGATCATCGCCTTTAACAAGGGAGCGGAGGAGATATTTCGCGTTCATTCCAGGGATGCAGTCCAGAGGGATGTGAGCGAGGTGATCCCCTTTGTTGTGCCTTACCTCAAGGCGGAGAACCAGAACAAGGTAAGTCAGCTCACCTATAAGGGCGATGAAAACCAACGGCTTGATCTCCTGTTAAACGTTTCCCCCCTGAAAGGGCAAGGCGGGAATACCAAGGGGGAGCTCCTTATCTTCCAGGACACCACGCGCCTCATGGAGATGGAGCGGGAGGTAAAGCGGATGGAGGGTCTGGCTATGCTCGGGGAATTGGCCGCCGGGGTTGCCCACGAGATAAGAAATCCCTTGGCTTCGATAAGCGGCTCGATTCAGGTGTTAAACGATAGCCTATCAAAGGGTCAAGCCCACATTAATAAGCGGCTCATGGAAATCGTTCTGCGGGAAGTTGATAGATTAAACCACCTTGTAAGCGATTTTTTGCAGTTCGCTCGACCGCAGAGGTCTGAGGTTGAGGAATTCGACCTCAATCAACTGATCAAGGAAACGCTCTATCTCTTTCAAACGAGCCAGAAATGGCCGCAAAAGCTCAAGGTGGAAACCAACTTTCGAGAAAAACCCTTGGTGATTACCTCTGATCCGCAACAGCTCAAACAGGTGCTTTGGAACGTCTTCATGAACGCATGTGAGGCCATGCCCGATGGCGGCACCGTCCGTGTGAGCACGGAGAGGGACACAGGTTCCCATGGATTAAAAAAAGCGAAAGGGGCGGTGAGCATCAAGGTGGAGGACACAGGGCCGGGCATTGATGCCTCGGTGATCGATGATATGTTTAAGCCCTTTTCCACGGCCAAGAAGAATGGTTCTGGATTAGGGCTGGCCATTGTAAAAAAGATCGTGGAGAATCTCGGCGGCGAGGTCTCGGGCTATAATCTCGACGGCGAGGGCGCGGCCATAGCAATCGTTTTGCCGCCCCGTGAGGGGGAACCATCTCCATAGGCCGCATAGGGGAATGCGGGAGGTCCCCAGCGAAGCATGCATATATCTCAGCACACGTGGTTTACCAGGATAAAGCATCCGAGCAGGTACCTCGGGGGTGAAATCAACGCAATCACGAAAGACCCTGCAGACGTGGAGGTATCTATAGCGCTGGCATTTCCCGATGTGTACGAAATCGGAATGTCCCACGTGGGCTTCAAAATTCTCTATCATATACTCAACTCCCTGAGCTGGCTCGCAGCGGAGCGGGTCTTCGCCCCATGGATAGATCTCGAGCAGGAGCTTAGAGACAGAGGCCTGCCGCTCACCACCCTCGAGTCGGACAGACCGCTATTGGAATTCGACCTCATAGGTTTCAGCCTGCAGCACGAGCTCTGTTATACCAATATCCTGTCAATGCTCGATCTCGCGGGCGTCTCCTTGGCCTCAGAACAACGGGGGCTTGATGAACCCTTGATAATCGCGGGTGGCCCCGCGTGCTTCAATCCGGAGCCGGTGGCAGACCTCTTTGACGCGATAGTGGTAGGTGACGGTGAGGAGGTGGCTGTCGGTATTTGTAGTGCCGTTCGGGAATGGAAGCGGGCTGGGGGGAAGGAAAAACTCGAGTTGCTTGAGGATCTCGCAACGATACCGGGGGTCTACATACCCTCGTTTTTTTCCGTCCACTATGATGCCCGAGGCGTTGTGGAGCGGATAGAGCCGTTGCGAACAGGGTACGATGGGGTTGAAAAGGCAGTAGTTCCCGACATCAACTCCTACCCTTTTCCCACAAGACAGGTAGTTCCCCTTGCCGAGGCCGTTCACGACCGGTTCACCATAGAGATAGCGAGGGGATGTAGTAGGGGGTGTCGGTTTTGCCAGGCCGGGATGATTTACAGGCCGGTAAGGGAAAGGGCGCCCCAGGAGATCGTGCGCATCGCGGGGCATGGTCTTCATGAAACGGGATTCGAGGATTTATCGCTGCTTTCCCTGAGCTCGGGAGACTATAGCTGCGTACTGCCGCTGGTGAGGGAGTTGATGGCAAGGGCTGCGAGTCGTCACGTTGCGGTAAGCTTCTCATCTCTGAGGGCCGATGGGATCATTTCGCCGTTGATGGAGGAGATCAAGAAGGTCAGGAAGACCAGTTTTACCATTGCGCCCGAGGCTGGTAGCCAGAGGATGAGAGACGTTATCAATAAGGGATTGACCGAAGAGCAAATCTTCAAGACCGCTCGTGAGATCTATGAGGGGGGTTGGAACCTCATCAAACTGTATTTTATGATCGGCCTTCCAGGTGAGCAGGAGAGCGATCTCGACGCCATTGTCGAGCTGAGCAAGAAGATCGCGCGGCTCGCGCCCAGAGCACGACGGCATAACGTGCTGAACGTAAGCGTTGCCACCTTTGTCCCAAAGTCTCACACGCCCTTTCAATGGCTGGGGCAACTCGGGCTCGAGGAGAGCAAGAGAAGGATTAATTCCATCAGGGATGGACTCCGCGGCAAAAGGGTGAGGGTTAAGTGGAACAAGCCAGAGACGAGCTGGCTGGAGGGGATATTCTCGAGAGGCGATAGGAAATTGAGCGGTGTACTCTTGGAGGCATGGAGGCAGGGCGCGCGTTTCGATAGTTGGAGCGAGCACCTCAACCTGGATATATGGAGGAACGCCTTTGCCGGGCAGCACCTTGATCCCGATTTCTACCTCCTCAGGCAGAGGGATACGGGGGAGGTCCTGCCATGGGACCATATACGTTCTGGTATCTCGAAGGAATTCTTGCTGGAGGAGTGGCAGAGGTCAATCAGGGGAGAGGCAACGCTCGACTGCAGGGAGCAGTGCTCAAACTGTGGCGTCTGTGACGAGCTGGCGGTTTCACCGGTTTTATTCGACGGGAGCCTCCCCGTAGGGAAACACGTTTTCCCTATGCCGAGAATGAAGAAGGGCATAAAAAGGTTTAGGGTCTACGTCACGAAACTGGATAGAGGACGATACCTAAGCCACTTAGAGTTTGTGCGGCTATTTATAAGGGCATTCAGGAGGGCTGGGGTAGATCTGGCCTACTCAAACGGCTACCATCCCATGCCGAGGGTGTCTTTTGTGACGGCATTGCCGGTGGGAGTCGAGAGCCTTGATGAAGTGGTGGATCTCTGTCTATACGACGGGGAAGACCTCTCCCGCACAATCGATCTGATCAACAAAGAGCTCCCGCCCGGTATCAGGGCCCTGGCTATGGAAGAGGTGCCCACCAATGAACGTCCTCCCCAGCTTAAGGAGAGCGCTTTTCGTGTTACCGTGGAGGGATCGCTCAGGGAGGAGGATCTGATTCATTTTTTAGAGTTGCCCGCATGCCGTGTGGTTCGGAAGCGCTCGAAGGCGGAGCGCTCCATCGATATCAGATCCCAGGTGAAGAGATTACGCCTCCTGTCCAGTAACGAGATCGAGATGGTTGTGCGCCATGGAGGTGGCCCGGAAATGAAGCCATCCGAGCTTATCAAGGAGATTTTCGCACTCACCGATAGCCAGGCCGAGCAGATGCGGGTGTTGAAAACAAAGGGCATCCTCGCCTAGGATGTATCCATGACGAATGAGCTGGTCATAAACGCGAGGCCCCATGAGACCCGTGTGGCCTTGGTGGAGAACGGGACCGTTGTCGAGCTTCATCTCAAGAGGGGCTCCGAGCAGGAGCTTTTGGGGAATATCTATCTCGGGAAGGTGATCAGGGTCCTGCCAGGAATGCAGGCTGCCTTCGTGGATATAGGTATCGATAAGCCGGCCTTTCTCTACGTGACGGACGTCTACAATGATGTTCGCCAGTGGGAGCAGATTATGTTGCAGGAAGGCGATGATGACAACAATCAGGAGAGTGCAACCCCCATACGGATGCGGTTCCAGAGGGGCTCCGATATCAACATTGAGGATCTCTTAAAGGAAGGTCAAGATATATTGGTGCAGGTGTCCAAGGAGCCTATGGGTACCAAGGGTGCCCGATTAACCTCCCACATAACGCTTCCTGGACGTCACCTCGTGTATATGCCCACCGTCGATCACATCGGCATTTCACGGAGGATAGAGGATGAGAAGGAGAGGATGAGGTTAAAGAAGATAGTGCAGGATTTATGCCCTCCTGGGGAGGGCTTTATCATAAGAACGGTAAGCGAACGGGCCCCCAGGGATAAGTTCACCTCTGAGATGGAGTTCTTGACCAAATTGTGGAGGAACATTCAGAAGAAGAGAGATACGGGTTCCGCACCCAGCATCCTTCACAAGGAGTTGACGATCACGCTCAAGGCGGTGAGGGATCTGTTTACCAAGGAGATCGACCGGTTGGTAATCGACTCACGGGAGGAGTATCAATCGGTCATGGAGTTTATCGAGACCTTTGCCCCTAACCTCAGGTACTCCGTTGAGCTCTACGAGGGAAGGGAGCCCATATTCGATGCCTATGGCATTGAGATGGAGATAAACAGGGCCTTGGACAAGAAGATATGGCTGAAGTCGGGAGGGTATATCGTTATCGAGTCAACGGAGGCCCTCACGGTGATAGACGTGAATACGGGGAGCTACGTAGGTAAGCGGAATTTAGAGGAGACTATCGTAAAGACGAACCTCGAGGCCGTGAAGGAGATTGCCTACCAGATACGGTTGCGGAATATCGGGGGGCTGATCGTTATTGACTTCATAGACATGAACAGAGAAGCGGACAAGGAAAAGGTCTTTTATGCGCTCAAAGAAGCCCTGGAAAAGGATAAGGCAAAGACGGCAGTTTTGAGGATGTCGGAGTTAGGGCTGATAGAGATGACGAGGAAGAGGACAAAGGAGGACATAAACCTATTCC
>QMLW01000017.1 GCA_003646935.1 Deltaproteobacteria bacterium | reverse complement strand
TAGAAAAGGTATTCTACGCCGAATACATTAGCAAAGACCTACGAAATGCCATCTTACGCAGAGAGCAGTGGCGGTATTGTATGGTTAATTTATGTAAGCTTACCCACTAATCTGCGATGAGCCTAAAAAATAAAAAAATAAATCCAGCTAAAGAGATTGGGGACTGCTAACAAACAGTCCCCCCTTTTTCAACCTAATGTAATGCCTTGTTTTGAAATTCATTCTCATTTCCTCAAGAAAATAATACCATCCTAGTTCTAGCAAGCCGAAGACCATCCTAATTACTACTTTAAGCTTTTTTCTTGACTAATGCGTAGTTAGGATTATTTTCTATTTATAGACGAACCTAACATTTATAGAGGTATATATGACTACCTTGACAGCGAGCATGGAAGACTATCTTGAGGCCATCTTGATCATTGGCCTGGAGAAGAAGGTGACGCGGGTGAAGGATATCGCGAAATATTTGTGCGTGAAAACCTCCTCAGTGGCCAATGCCGTGAAGGTCCTCTCTGAAAAAGAGCTGGTGCACCAGGAACCCTACGGGTATGTCGAGCTCACGCAGAAAGGAGTACTGAGGGCAAAGGAGATATATGAGCGGCACAAGACGCTCTATAAATTCTTCAATGAGATCTTGGGAGTTGATTCAAAGGTGGCCGATCAGGATGCCTGCGAGATTGAGCACCATATCCACCGGGAGACGTTGGATCGCATCCTTAAGTTCATACAATTGGTGGAGACCTGCCCAGAGGGCGAGCCCCTCTGGCTGTCGAGTTTCCACTACTACGTCAAACACGGAAAAAAACCAGAACACTGTCAAGAACCGGAGACCATAGCGAAGGGAGGTGCAAGGATGAGGAATTTAGGCGATCTCAAGGTAGGGCAGAGGGGCAAGGTCACAAGGGTAATCGCCGAGGCCGGGATAAAGAGGAAGCTGCTTGATATGGGGATCGTCCCCGGGGTTGAGATCAAGATCCAGAAGGTAGCACCTCTAGGCGATCCGGTGGATGTCCTGGTCAAGGGATACCACCTTTCCCTGCGCAGGGAGGAGGCCGAAACAATTTCCGTGGAGGAGGTGAATAGGTGATGCCCCTCAGCATGGTGAGACCGGGCCAACGCGCAAAGATACGAAAGATCAAGGGCGGCAGGGGCCTGGTGGGGAAACTCGCCAATATGGGCCTTTACCCCGGCGTTGAGATCGAGGTCATCGCAAACAGGCCTGGTCCCTTGATCCTGAACACAGGAGGAGTGAGGCTGGGGCTAGGCTACGGGATGGCCAACAGGATCCTCGTATCCCCGATTTCGTAGCCTGATGGAACTCCTCTTTCCAACGCAGCAAAATAAAGAGTGTAAGGAGAATGGACGATGAAGGACAACGTTGAGGCGAAGAGCGTGAAGATAGCCCTGGCGGGGAACCCGAATTCTGGAAAGACCACGGTGTTCAACAACCTCACCGGGGGAAGGCAACACGTGGGCAACTGGCCCGGCGTTACCGTGGAGAAGAAGGAGGGAACATATACCCATAATAGCCATGAAGTCACCGTTGTCGATCTTCCCGGCATCTACAGCCTCACCGCCTATTCCCTCGATGAGAGGATTGCCAGGGATTTCCTGATCAGGGAGAAGCCCGATGCCGTGGTGGTGGTAATCGATGCCTCCAACCTGGAGCGAAACCACTACCTCGTCACCCAGCTCCTGGAGCTGGGAGCGAAGGTTATCCTGGATTTAAACATGATGGATATGGTGAGGAGCAGAGGGGTTGAGATCGACACGGGGAAGCTCTCCGCGGTCTTGGATATTCCCGTTATAGAGACGGTAGCTTTTAGAGGTGAGGGAATGGAGGAGCTGAAGGAGGCAATCGCTAAAGCAAAAGCCGAAAGAGGCGATTCCTTAAAGATCGACTACGACCACGATATCGAAGGAGAGATTGAAAAACTGCAAAATGCAGTGGCCCTTCCGGGATACCCTTCCCGCTGGGTTGCCGTGAAGCTCCTCGAAGGCGATGCCGAGGTTCTGAAGATGGTCGAGGACACGGGAATAGCGCCTCTGGTTCTTGAAGCTCAGACCAGGCTTGAAAGGCACCTGGGCTATGACCTGGAAACCGCGCTCGTGGAGAGACGATACGCCTTCTTATCAGGGCTGGTGCGGGAGTCCACCAAAAAGAGACTCGATCTCATGGAGCGGCTGGATCTTTCAGATAGGATCGACCGGGTCCTGGTCAACCGGTTCCTGGGGATCCCGATCTTCCTGGCGATGATGTGGCTGGTCTTCCAGCTCGTCTTCACCCTCGGCGCACCCCTTGCCGAGGGGATCGATTTACTCATGGGCTGGCTGGGGGAAGGCGTTTCCTCGGGAATAGGGGCCGTGGGAGGCCCACGGTGGCTCTCATCGCTCCTCTCCGATGGGATCATCGGAGGGGTGGGAAGCGTGCTCGTCTTTTTGCCCAATATCATGCTCCTCTTTTTAGCCATCGCCATCCTGGAGGCCTCGGGATACATGGCGAGGGCAGCCTTTGTCATGGACCGGCTCATGCACGCCCTGGGGCTCCACGGCAAATCCTTTATCCCCATGCTCCTGGGCTTCGGTTGCAATATCCCTGGGATCATGGCTACCAGAACCCTGGAGTCGGAGAAAGACCGTATCCTCACCATCCTGGTCAATCCCCTGATGTCGTGCTCGGCGAGGCTCCCCATCTACGTCCTCTTCGCCGGTGCCTTCTTTCCCAGGAATCAAGGCCTAGTCATCTTCTCCCTCTACCTAATGGGAATCATCCTGGCAGTGGTGGTGGCAAGGATATTTAAGGGGATCTTCTTCAAGGGCGAGGTGGCGCCGCTCATCATGGAGCTTCCCCCCTACAGGCTTCCCACGATCAAGGGGGTGCTCGTTCACATGTGGGAGAGGAGCAGCCTCTTTTTGAGGAAGGCGGGGACCATTATATTCCTGGGTGTGGTATTGATATGGTTCCTGGCATCCCTCCCCTTCGGCGTTGAGTACGCATCTCAGGAAAGTGTGATCGGCAGGTTGGGCTCCGTTTTTGCTCCTCTGCTGAAGCCCGCCGGTTTTGGCTTCTGGCAGGCCGGTGTTGCCCTGTCTTTCGGGATCCTCGCCAAGGAGGTGGTCGTGGGAACGCTGGGGACCCTCTACGGGGTTGAGGAAGCGGGATTAACAGGCGTTATCCAGGCTCAGTTCACGGCACTCTCCGCCTACGCCTTCATGGTCATGGCCCTGGTGTACATCCCCTGTATTGCCGCGATTGCAACGATAAAGAGAGAGACAAACTGGAAGTGGACTGCTCTTGCAGTGGGATATAGCCTTGTCTTGGGATGGGGGCTTGCTGTTCTCATTTACCAAATAGGGGCATTCATTATAACCCTCACATAGCAGGAATTTCCTTTTCAATAAGCAAGAATCAGATGGCCAGGTCCTTCGAACTATGCCGGGCGATTACATTTCTGCTTGATTCATACTACCGCATTGATAAACTAACCGCTAACGTTCACGAATACTATAGATGGAGCACTTTTGATTAAGGCATTGGCTCTCTTTTCCGGAGGCCTCGACAGCATCTTGGCCGTCAGGCTGATCGAGGAGCAGGGCATTGATATGCGGGGCATCTGTTTCGAGTCTCCCTTTTTCTCCGCTCAAAAGGCCCGCCAGTCGGCCCGTTATATCGGGATTCCCCTCACGGTGATGGATATTACGGAGCGCATGCTTCCCATAGTGCTGAACCCACGCCATGGATACGGGAAAGGAATGAACCCCTGTATTGACTGCCACGCACTCATGTTCAGGGTAGCCGGGGAGATGCTGAAGGAGGAAGGAGCCCGTTTTATGATAAGTGGTGAGGTGTTGGGACAACGCCCCATGTCGCAGAACCTGCGGTCGCTGTCCATTATTTCACGTGAGTCTGGTTTCGATGGTCTGATTCTGAGGCCTCTTTCCGCAAAAAGGTTACCCGAAACCCTTGCGGAAAGTCAGGGGTGGGTAAATCGGGAACGGCTTCTCGAGCTTTCAGGGCGTTCCCGAAAGCCGCAGATTGAATTGGCAAAGGGGTATGGCGTTGAGCAGTACCCATCCCCTGCTGGGGGGTGCCTGCTGACAGACGTGGTATTCTCTCGTCGCCTCAAGGATCTGATAACCAAGAATCCAGGTTTTTCAAGGCCAGATCTTGAGCTCCTTAAGCAAGGGAGACATTTTAGAATCAGCGAGGGGACGAAGATTGTGGTAGGCAGAAATAAGCGGGAAAATGAGGCGATTATTTCGCTGACAAGACGAGAGGACACCCTGCTCACGGTGGAATTATTTCCGGGTCCAACCACGCTCGTGATAGGAGACTCACCGCTTGAGGAGCTCGAGGTAGCTGCCGCGATCACCGTTTCCTACAGCGATGCTCCCCTGCACCAGCCAGTGAATGTCGTAATGAAAAGGGATTCCACGAGGAAGACATTTCGTGCCCGGAGAGTTGAGAAAAGCGCATTTCATCGCTTCATGATATAAGGGAATGCCCCTTTTGCTGAGCTGGCTCTGGCATTACCAGGGATGGGATTTATCGTCTTAAAAGCTTTTGGATAAAGGATTTTCTTCGGAGCTCCTCCAGCCTTTTTTTCTTATCCGTGAGTTCTTTTTCCTTTTTCTCGATGGACATCACCCTCTTATCGATGCGCTCCTTCATCTTTTTGCTCTTCGTGGAGAGATCTAGGAGTGTAATCTTAGCATTTCTGCTGAGCTTCTTCTTCTTGAGTGCATCGATATTGCTCGTGGCCTCCTCGTATTCCTTTCTAAGTTTGGCAAGGGTGTCCTTCTGGGTCTGTATAGAGTTGATATCCATGTTTATGCTCGTGACCAAGGCGTTTTCGGATTCCATAGTAACGAAGAGATAGACGAAGGAGAGGATCAGGATGAGGATGACCGCGAGGATCAGTTTTCCCGTAGTTGACACGAGCGGAGAAAAGACAAACAAAAGAGACTTAACCCGTTCCCCCTGTTCCGAAATTCTATCGGCTAAGCTATACTTGGAGACCACCTTCCCGCCTAGGGTGTCCCAGATGTTTTCCAGGATAGCTTTCAGCTCCTTCAGCCCCAGTGAGAGCTCATTACCCAGTTCACCTGCCCGGCACCTGGCCTCCAGCTTGGCTTCATCGCCTTTCATTGATGCGACGATTTCCCTAATCTTAGACAGTGAGCTATCGGGGCTCAGGGCCTCAGGAAATTTACCGGGAAAGCTCCCCTTAAGCCGTGATAGGTACGTCTCTAGATTATCGAGGTTTGTCTCTATCTCCGATGAATACCTCTTGAGCATTCTCCCTTCACAGACGTATTCCGAAGCGCCCGTGAGCATGACCGCGATATCCTGGATGGCCCGAATTGCCTTTTTGATATCTTGTTGATTGTCATCTGGCATGGTTCAACCTCTATGGCATTCACCTATAGATGAGATCCTTAGTAATCATGGTTCCGTCAGGTATATACGCCTTGCGCGTGGAGTGATTAACGATACATACCTCTCCTTTTACAACAATTCCCCTACCAAAGTAAACATTTCCCTTAATGCTCAGCGATTTGCACGCTACGAGAGAGGGGGCGCCATGGGCGAATCGCTCCTGTAATTGGTCAATGCGTTTATAGTATGCATCGTCTAAATCGATCCGTAAGGGACCGAATCTTCTCGCGGGATTTAGGATAATCCTGCTGTCTGCGGTCATCACATAGCAATCGGACCAGAGAGCGAGGAGATCCTGGCTCTTCTTTACAGGGGAAAATCTCGTCCTTGGAACCTTAATCGCGGCGGCGTTTTGGAAGATGGAAATGGCTGATCCCATAGCCGTCTCGATTTGATACACTTCAGGTGAGGTGTCATCTGTAGGGTCGATTCTCTTGGGGTTAACGATCATGGGGAGCGTAAATCCCTCTATGCCGCCTTTCAGGCGGTCCTTTATGGATATAAGATTAATCCATATATTGTTGGTATTGAAGAAGCGGTATAGAGTGATGTCTTGAAACTCGTCTAATTCCTCCTCCGGACACTGGGCAATCTCCCTGAGGACGAGGCCGCCGGTTTTCCTTACTCGTGCCAGGTGCCCGCCCTTTCTGTCAGCATCGGTTCTATCCGCGACCTCTATCATAAAGGGGTGATCATGAGATGCAAAGTAACCGAGCAATGCCTCATCCATGATTGCCCCGAGGTTGTCGGAGTTTGATATAAAGGCGTAGGTATAACCCTTGTCTATCAAAGCATCGAGCATGCCCGAGGTGATCAGGGCAAGGTAGATATCCCCATGACCAGGAGGATTCCATTCGCAATCCGGATCGCGGGGCCAGTAACACGGGCTCAGGTCTTCGGTCAGCACCTTTGGAAATTTGTGTTGCAGGAAGGAAAGCGGGATATCAGTCGATACCAGATCGGTGTAGCGTGCAAGGTAGTGCCTGCTGTCCTCATCCGTTTTAAAGCTGTTCATGAGCACAAGGGGGAGCTCTACCCCGAATGTGTCCCTATAGGTCATGGTCTGTCTGGCGATAATATCGAGGAAGCATAATCCATCCTTTACCTCAATAAGGGATTTCGCCTTTGATAGGCCCATGCTTGTGCCCAACCCACCATTCAATTTGATAACCACCGACTCTTTGATCGCATGGGATCCTTGTTCGGTGAATCCCTCAAGGGCTTTCATGTCGGCTATATCGGCCTCTTCGATGGATGCGATATCTCGCCTTGAGAGCAATCCCTTCTCCCCCCGTACGAGGTCTTCATAGTATCGTCTGAATTGATCGATAACGAGATGAGGAATGCCTTCGTCGGCCATCTTCCCCTCAAAGGGGAGGAATCGCTCCTTGAGCTCGGATTCCCTTATGTCAGCGCACATGGTCTTGGTTGCCAGAGAATTATTCTGAACTTATCGAAAATGACTAGTAAGATCAACAGGAAATAACGCCGAAAATAGGGATGGTTTTATAATTGCTTTGACAACCGAGGATCGTTTATATATTTTTGACGGGATTTTACGTTGACGATATGCGGCAAGGGAACAATTCCATGATACAAGAGCAATCATCCATTTTAGATCAATTCAGCCCCCACTTTCACAGGATAAATGAGGAGCTCAGCAAGGTCTTCGACACCCATGTGCCGTTGATAGAGGAGGTGGGAAGCTACAGTTTGCTGGGAGGTGGAAAGCGTCTGCGTCCGCTGTTTTTTGTACTCTCCTGTGAGCTCTGTGACTACCGTGACAGTGATAGGTATCTCCTGGCCACTATTTTCGAGTGTATTCACGCCGCGAGCCTTTTGCACGATGATGTAATCGATAACGCCTCCATTCGGAGGGGAAAAACAGCGGCAAATAAGGTTTGGAGTGATCCCGTTGCGGTGTTGGTAGGCGATTTTCTCTTCTCAAAATCCTCGAGGATTGCCGCCGAGAAGACGCATGCCGAATTCCTCCGGGTACTTGCAGAGACCGCTACCATGATGTCCGAGGGCCAGATATTGGAGTATATTAACACCCATAACTGGAACATGACGAGGAAGCAGTACGTGGAGATAATCGCCTCAAAGACCGCTGCACTCATGTCGGCTGCGTGTTCATGCGGCGCAATTGTTGCCGGTGCAAGCCAAGCCGATATCCAATCTCTACGGGATTTCGGCCGTAATATGGGCATTGCCTTCCAGATTGTCGATGATATCTTCGATTACACCTCAACGGTCGAGAGAACCGGTAAATCCATGGGTAAGGATCTGAGGGAAGGCAAGATTACCTTGCCGTTGATCTATACCCTCGACTATGTGCTGAGAGAGGAGAGGGAGAGGTTAGAGGTCCTATTTAAAAATGGCAATGCCTCGGAAGAGGATTACACGAGGATAGCGGAGCTGGTGAGGAACAACGGCGCCATAGGTCGATGCCGCAGTGATGCCAAGGAATATGCGGATCTAGCGGAGCAATGTCTCAGCCCCTTTCCAAACTCCTCTAAAAAGGAATCACTCCTGAAATTGAATCAGTTTATCGTGAACAGGAACCATTGACACCCCTCCTGGCCCTTGTCCACACCCACTTGGACCCTCACGGCTATACACATTCCCCCGATTCCCAGTCTCGTAAATCGAAGCGATATATTACCACAGCGCGGGCTCACCGTGTATCGAAGGCCACCTGGCACGGGGCAATCGAGTCATCGGGGAGGATGTTGTCTATTGTAGCACCTGTGATAGATTCCAGATGCTTCAATCCGCTGTTCTTATAGCCTTTCAGCAGGGGGATCTCCCTCCGGGGAGCCCGTAAAGTGATGGCCTTTGTCTCACCCGGTGCCGGGAGATATGGCCTTACCCTGTCGATGTGCATGGCGGAACGAACCAGGAATCCCAGGGAAGGATGCCACGGGCCGGCAATGATTTCTCCTTCGTTAAGGAGAGATGGTGAGGACATGAGCCCGATTCTGATGACGGGAATTCCTGAAGCCTCCAGGCGCATGCACGCATCTTTGCACACCGATACGGTCTCATCAAGTCCCATGGGAGTATATTTTCCCTGTTGGTACCACTGGGCTAGCTTTGTACCTTTTAAAACGAGCGCGGGATAGAGCCTTGCCATATGGGGTTTGAGATCGACCACCTTACCGATTGTGTCCATGAATACCTCGCTCGAGTCTCCGGGTAGGCCCGGCATGAGCTGCACTCCCACCGTAAACCCCCTTTTTTTCAGCAGTCGGACGGCATTCACGGTATCGCTCGCGGTATGGCCGCGATTGGAGAGCGTGAGGACCTTATCGTCCATAGACTGTACACCGAGCTCAACGGTTGCTACGCCGTAGGATTGAAGGATATCCAGCACCTTCTCATCTATGGTGTCCGGCCTTGTGGAGAGCCTGATTGCGCCGATGACACCTTGTTTCATGAAGGGCATCACCGCGTTAAGCATGCCTTTCATAGAGGAGGTTGGGAGGGCGGTGAAGGTGCCCCCATAGAAGGCGATCTCCTTGGGCCTGTGGGAGGAAAAGCGCTTTGATCTAATGGCTGACTCAATGGCTGCTTTTATATCATGGGGCGTGCGAAGTTGCTCAGAGACGTTGGTAATGGTACTTTGTTGGCAGAATACGCATCTGTGTGGACATCCCTGATGGGGAATGAAGATGGGGATAATGAAACGCCTTTTTATGCCCTTAGACAAGCCAGTGCCTCCTTTGCAGCATTTTGTTCAGCCTCTTTTTTGCTTTTTCCCATCCCCTTTCCGAGCAGCCCCCCCCGTACGTACACCTCTACGTAAAAGGTCTTATCGTGGTCCGGGCCCGTGTCCTTCACGAGCCTATAGTCCGGGGTTGTCTGAAAGACCTCTTGCGAGAGCTCTTGCAGTTCGGTCTTAAAGTCACTGCTCAATCTACCGTGGCAGATTTCATCCACCAGCGGTTTAAACAGGCGTGCGATTACACGGGAGGCACTCAAAAAATCTCCATCGAGATAGATGGCCCCTATCAGGGCTTCGAGGGCATCGGAGAGAATGGAGGGCTTTTCTCTGCCGTTTGTCCTTTCCTCTCCCCTTCCGAGCAGCAGATAGTCTCCTAACTCTAGCATCAGGGCGATACGATAGAGGCCACTTTCGCTCACAAGAAACGCCCTGTGTTTGGAGAGATCCCCCTCCCTCATTTCAGGGAAGGACTCCATCAGTAGATGGCTGATAGCGAGGCTAATCACCGCATCTCCAAGGAACTCCAGTCTTTGATTATCGGATATCCCGGGATCCTCCTTTTCATAGACATATGAGGGGTGCCGAAAGGCCTGCAGCAATAATTCATGGTCTTTAAACGAGTATCCGAGCATGGGGGCGAGGGAGTCTGGATTCTTGGGAAGCGTTCCTCGGTTCATGATGGAGGCATAGTAAAATCAATGTCGCCGAAAGTCAAGCCAGGTCCCTCCATAAAATCCGAGATTGGTTTATACGAAACCAATCTCGGATTTTATGGTGTATAAACCATTTGACCTTTAAAAAGAGTTTGATATATAAAAAACCTTTCCATTATTCAGCTACTCCCGTCCCGATTCGAAGCGGGGCGGGGCAAGACATGAAAAAAACACGATGGGCAAGAGAAAAACAAGAAAGGTTATTCTCGATCAAAAGGGAATACAGGATGCCCTGAAAGACATTGCCAGGCAGGTGATCTCTCGGCACGGGTCCCGGAAGGATCTCGTGCTGGTGGGGATAAGAACGGGAGGCGCCTTTTTGGCCTATAGACTATGCGATGAGATTTCCAAAGGGGATGAGGAGAAGCCGCTTATGGGCATTCTGGACATTAATCTTTATAGAGATGACTGGACGAGGATAGGCCCAAATCCCAAGCTGGGGAGTACGGAGATACCCTTTTCCGTCGATGATAAGACCATCGTACTGGTGGATGATGTGCTTTTCACGGGCAGGACCGTGAGGGCTGCTTTGGATGCATTGATTGATTTCGGCAGGCCCAAGAAGATCGAGCTGGCCGTACTGGTGGACAGGGGAGATGAGCAAAGAGAGCTCCCGATTAAGGCGAATTACGTAGCAGAGGAATGGCACACTTCACCTGGCGAGACGATCAATGTGTACTTGACCGAAGAGGGATTCAGGGATCAGGTGGTGGTTGAAGAAGAGGGTGACTTGATCTAAAGGAACGGCATGATTTCAACGATATCCATTCGCACACATAATCGCTCGGAGATGATAGATATTACCTCCATGGTTAGCGAACGGCTGCAGCAAGCCGGGCTGCAAGAAGGGGTATGCCATATCTACGTGCAGCACACTACCGCGGGGATAACCATCAATGAGGGTGCCGATCCGAGCGTGGCAGCGGATATCCAGACAATGCTCGACACGCTCGTTCCCTGGGAAGGTCCTTATCGGCATCTCGAGGGAAACGCCGCTGCCCACATCAAGAGCAGTATAATGGGCAGTTCGGTAGCCGTCTTGGTGGAGTCCGGGCGACTGAAGTTGGGAACGTGGCAGGCAATATTCTTCTGCGAGTTCGATGGGCCCCGAAGCCGAAAGGTGTATATAAAATTTCAGTAAATGATCACGGCTTTTTCCTTGACACTCGTAATAGCGCTTTGTTAAATAGCCTGCTGAAAAATGAAGCTACATGCGGCTCGGAAATGCAAGTATTACGAATTTTGAAACATTTAATCGAGGAGGAGAACCATGTACAAGGTAGAAGTGGACCACGAAAAATGTATAGGATGCGAAGAATGTGTCGATGTGTGCCCGTCTGATGTATTTGAGATGCAAGATGAAAAGTCCGTGCCTGTCAATGCAGAGGAATGTATTGGTTGTGAGAGCTGTATAGAGGTCTGTGAACAGGATGCTATTACGGTTACAGAGACCGAGGATTAATATCTTCTTTATGCAGCACGTATATCCAGCATTGGGAGGAATTCAGGGGGCATTCCCATAGGGAAACGGTACGTGTTGGGGTACCAGTGGTAGATTGATAAAATGCCGCTCTTAAGAAGAGCGGCATTTTATTGTAAAGACATTACATAATCTTCTCAACAAAGAAATGGCCTTTTTCGTCCATGACCACCGGGGAAATTCCGCCGGGCATTAACGTCCCCCGGGGGTTAATGTAACTCCCTACTTCTTTTCGTGGCAGTCGTTACATTTTTTTGTAGGTCCGGTTTTCTTGCCAGCCTTTTCCAATTTTTTATGACACCCCTGACAATTTTTATGGTAGGCAAGTATTAATTTTTTTACCTTGCCTTTAGATTTTACAGCATCATGACATGCTGAGCATTTTTGGACAGGATCTCCCTCTTTATAGACATTTTTTCCTTCTTTATACACATGATGGCACTCCGTGCAGGCGACCTTGTAGTCCACTGCATGCTTTTTATGGTTGAACTTAACAGCACCCTTTCTATGCTTTTCTATTGCAGGATCAAGGATGCTGATCTCATCCGGTGCATCGGTTGCTAAAGTGATACCTATACCGGCAAACAGTGCTGCGGAAACAATAACCCCTGCAAGAAACAAGATCCTTTTTCTCATGAGGCATTATCCCTCCTTTCTTTTTAAAGTAACTATAGAAAAGGGGGAGGAAATTTGCAAGTCAAAATTCTCGCCCTACCTCCCCTCCCTCCGATAACACAGAAGCCCACACCGAAGACACCGCTCGGCCTCGCCTCGGGCCATCTCCTCCGTTAACCCCAGCT
>QMLW01000016.1 GCA_003646935.1 Deltaproteobacteria bacterium | reverse complement strand
CAAACCGACCGCTGATCCAGATAGTGACAAGGGGTTTCTCCTCATAATTAGTCTCGAGGGTAAGAAGCCCCCTGTACAAGCCCGCAATCCCCCTGATGCTGGTAAAAGAGACCTTGAACCTTCGGCCTTTGTCTACCTCAACAATAATATAGGTTACTTTCCCTGCAAGGTTGAATCGGCCCGGTTTCAGCGTGAGCGGTTTATCAAGTCCTGCCTCTATTTCAACACCCCTTGTTACCGTTGCATCCTCCCTCCCGTAGAGGCGAACATAGCGGGGATTCACGTATACGGGGACCTGAACAAAGGCCTTTACGCTCAAAAGGGCCACATTCGTTCTGGGGTCATTAGTATTAACCTTGGCGCTCCAGCGGTGGGCCCCCTGGTACCCTTTTGTCCGAACCATGAGTGTAATCCTTCCCTCCCCACCCGGGGGAACGGCCCTGTCAAAAGAGGCCAAGGAACAGCCTCACCCCGGTTTCACCCGGATTATCTCGAGGACGTGATCTCCTTCGTTGCGGACCGCAAAGGTGTGCGAGATAACTTCACCTTCTCTTACTTTCTTGAAATCGAATGTCCGCTCCTTTAAGACTATTTTTGGTCCCTTGGTCTCCTGGGCCAGGGAAGAGCAGCACCAAAAGAGCAACATGGAGAAAGAGATCAACCCAAGAAACCAATGCTTTTTCAAATTCATAGACATCTCATCGAGGGCAATGGCGGTTTTCTTGATCTCTAACATCTTCTCTCCTCCCCTGTTTTCTTAAGGCGCCGGCACTCTCTGTGAGAACCAGTGGGTTGTGTTCAAACAGATCTTCACCAGCATGAGCATGACGGGCACCTCAATGAGCACGCCGATCACAGTTGCAAGCGCCGCGCCCGATGAAAGCCCGAAGAGCATGGTGGCCGCGGCAATAGCCACCTCGAAGTGGTTGGACGCTCCGATCATGGCCGCCGGGGCTGCGTCCCGATACTCGAGCTTGAGCCATCGGGCCAGACCATAGCCGAGCCAGTAGATCAGGTTGGTCTGGATAAAGAGCGGGATGGCGATCCAGAGTATGGTGAGCGGGTTTGAGAGAATCACATCCCCTTTAAAGGAAAAAAGAAGTATGAGGGTTATGAGCAGCGCGATGATCGTGATCGGCGTTAGTATGTGAAGAAACTTCCCTTTGAACCAGTCTTCTCCTTTGGCGTTAATAATCGCCTTCCGGGAGATGTACCCGGCCACCAGGGGCAAGGCCACATATATACCGATGGAAAGCACCAGGGCCTGCCAGGGAACCGGGAGTCGTCCTACACCTAGCAAAAACCCCCCGAGCACTCCGTAGAGCACAAGCATGGTAAGCGAATTGATGGCCACCATGACCAGGGTGAGGCCGTCGTTTCCCCGAGCCAGAAAGCCCCACACAAGGACCATGGCCGTGCAAGGCGCAATCCCCAGCAAAATACAGCCCGCCAGGTAGCTTCGCCACAGGGGAACCTCCAGGACCTTGACCCCGCCGGCCATGATGACCTTGCCTGCACCGTAGGCAGCGCCCACCGGCAGATCGAGACCAAAGGGCATTTTTACATGATCGACGGCCTCCGGTCCGATCAGACCGTAAAAGGCCGTTCCGAGAAAAAACAAAGCAATGCCGTACATGGTGAAGGGCTTGATGGCCCAGTTCAAGAAGAGCGTGAGCAAAACCGGTTTTCCACTTTTTCCGGCTTTGATCACCTCTCCGAAATCGATCTTCACCATGATGGGGTACATCATGAAGAAGAGGCAGATGGCGATGGGTATGGACACCACCGGTGCTTGCCCCACGTAAATGGCCAATCCATCCAGGTAGTTTGCAACACCAGGGGCTACCTTTCCAAGGATAATCCCGGCAACAATACAGAAGATCACCCAGACATAGAGGTACTTTTCAAAAAACCCCAGACCTCTGAACTCTTCTATCCTTTCTGTTTCCATTGCCATAGCAGTTCTCCTCTGTAAGCAAATTCTTATACTATACGACCAAGTGAAAGGGCTCCATGTATTCCTGGAGCTTCATCCCGTTTTCTTTCTCTAAATGAGGGCAATCTTCCGGTCCCTTGGCACCTTCAGCGATCTTAGCGGCAAAGACCATGCATGTGGGCTCACCGCACTCTCTGCAATTGGTCTTCGGCAGGAGTTTCAGGATTTCCAGCAGCTTCGGCTTTGGTGCTCCTTCACACCTCGGTTCGATCTCCCCCC
The DNA here is from genome assembly GCA_003646935.1 of Deltaproteobacteria bacterium. Taxonomy (GTDB): domain Bacteria; phylum Desulfobacterota; class DSM-4660; order Desulfatiglandales; family B25-G16; genus B25-G16. The sequence continues at coordinate 10,266 of QMLW01000016.1, read as the reverse complement.
TCTTTTCCCACGCCTCGTTGATCTCCCGCTTGAGCCACTCCAGGATCTTGTGGGCCTCCTCCTCGTCTTTAAGTGCGTTGACAGCGATCTCCCGGGGGTGGATCGTGATGAGCTTTCCATAGCCTCTAAATGTCACGGCAGGAGGATCTTTAAGATAGTCAAATCCCCCAAGCACCGACTTTAGATAGGGAAGAACCTCGCTAACGTCCTGATCCAGGTGGGCAATGCAGTGTAGGGATTGAAAGCTGGGATTGCACTCTGGTCTGAAGATATTCTTTTTGTAGCTTTTGAGTAACATGATCTCTGTCTCTTTTTATAAAAATGAGAAAAAAGGGTTAACAATAAAGTAAACCCCCAACATCACGATCACCACGCCGGCTCCCTGCCAGGTGATGTTGTCCAGGAGCCTCTTTACTGCCGCCGTCGAGCTGCCCGCCGCCACAATGGGAAGACAGTGGCCGGTGGCAAAAACCAAAAATGAGGATCAGGACCAGGGTGAGCATAAAAATGGCCTCCTGGGTGAGCGTCCGGCCTTTCTCCTCTTCTTCCTGGAGGTAGAGCTGCCCTGCTGTACGTTCTGCATCATCTTTCCTGAAGAAAAAGGCCATGAGAAGTCCGGCCAAAATGGCAAAGAGTACAGCCCCGATGGCGCGGGCAAGCCCCAGTTGCCATCCCAGAATCCTGGCTGTCAGCACGATGGCAAGCACGTTAATGGCCGGACCGGAATACAGGAAGGCCGTTGCCGGTCCGATACCGGCGCCGCGTGTATAGATTCCTGCAAATAATGGAAGGACGGTACAGGAGCAGACCGCCAGCACTGTTCCGGATACCGAGGCCACATAATATGACAAAATCTTCTTTGCCGTTGATCCGAAGTATTTAAGAACCGATGCCTGGGAGACAAAAACCGCAATGGCTCCCGCAATAAAAAAAGCGGGAACCAGGCAGGTTACAACGTGTTCCCGCGCATATTCCTGGAGCATCATGAATGCCTCAAGACCTGATTGGCGGATTGTTTCATGTGCCCAGGGAATATAGTAGGCTGCCGCGAAGGCCAGCACGATTATCAGCAGTTTCGTTCGCTCTTTCATTGACAGGATCTCATAGGTTAAATACCCATATAGCGATTTAGCGATATATAAAGATCAAAAAAAATTTTTCCTTATCTCTTGCAGATTTCCTCTCGCCGGATATGAGGAAGTCTTTTAATGAGTTCTTTGACTTCAGGCTCATCTTCCAGCCAGTGCCGGAGGTTTCCTATGAGACTGGCTACGTATGGGGATTTCATTCCGTCCGTGAGATGATAGTTCATCCAGAGGCCATCTTTTTGGTAATCGACAAGGCCCGCTTCTTCAAGTATCTTCAGATGTTTGGAAACACTGGACTGTGCAATCCGGAGCGCCTCCTGGATCTCGCAGACACACATCATCTTGTGCTGGAGCATCTTAACGATTTTGACTCGGTTTTGATCCGAAAGGGCCTTCATAACCTTGATGAAATCTCTCAATTAACGCTCCTGCTAAATTCAGTATTAGGAATATAACCTCCATTTTATGTTATTGTCAATGAGTTTTTTTGACAAGGGTTTTCCCACCGTTTTCGCCAGGGCAAAAATTCCTATGTTTGAACCAAGCTAATTACAGCATATGCTCTTATGTGCAGAGTTCCCTGCAGGCGACATGCTTGATTTGTTAAGGGGGCTGGATATGCTCAATCTGATGGTTGCGCACAAATATCAGGGGAAAGGGACTGACCAAGCTCTTCTTTTTTACCAGTTTTTCTTAAATGAGGTGCCTTTTCTTTTGGGCGGCGCCACAATGAACGTGATGAGCACTGCTGCTCCAAAGCAGCAATAGACCGCCGTAAACAGCCACCCCGGAGCGTCATAGAAGAGCATGGAGTCTATGAGACCGCCGATAAAGGAGCTTTCCTGAAAGGGACCGGTGGGGTATCTGAGCCTGAACTCCAGCACCGTGAGGGGGCAATTTACCCCAACAATTGCTTCCATGGCCACCGCTATGATTGCCGCCAGGTGCAGGACCCGAAACCACGGGTTTCGTATCCACCGCCACCGAAAGACAATCCCTGCAACGATGCATATGAATCCCAGTATCACGAAGACAACATATCCGAGGTGAATGATCGCAACGATGTCGGCCAGGTATATGGTAAGCATGGTGAAGCGCAAGTAATATCGCCAGCTATATGTAAAAAGCTTATCAGGCCGATGAGTTTAACATGGTTTTTATAAAGTAAGGTAATTAATAGAGCTGATATTTTTCATTTTATGATTTTCGAGAAAATTCTTGATTTTTTCCCTTTAAAATTATAGAAATGCCATATATCTGCAATTATGAGGATTTTTTAGATCATAATAGAAAGGAGGTGAAGGGTAATTTATCCTCTATATAAAGGTGATAAGCAACCTTTAGAGAAGGGAGGGCAAGAGTCATGAATTCATTATGGGTATTAGTATGGTGGGTAATAATTGTTATTTTCGGCTACTGGGTATACGCAAGATGGGCTGCTAAGAGAGTGTTTGAGATCGATGAAGGCAGAACAACCCCGGCCAAGATGTATATGGACGGGGTTGACTTTATGCCGGCAAACAAGAATGTGCTCTATGGATTCCAGCTTAACTCAATAGCTGGTGCCGCACCGATCATAGGCCCTATTGTGGCCATTCAATGGGGGTGGGTGCCTGCACTCCTGTGGCTGGGGTTGGGTGTTTTCTTCATCGGGTGGCTCCATGACTTCTCGAGCGCTATGGTATCTATAAGAAACGATGGGGATACCTTCGGGGCCCTGGGCTATAAGTTGATATCGCCCCGGGCAAGGAAGATACTCCTTACCTTCATCTACTTTTACCTGCTCCTGATTGCTACGGCCTTTGGACATGTAATTACAAAGGGTGTAAGTGGAAATGCAGCACTCCCCTTTCCCTTGCTGGTGGTTATTGGGGTGGCATTTCTGGTGGGGCATATGATCTATAAGGCAAAGGTAAACATCATTACGACTACCATCATCGCTATTGTATTGATCTTTTTCTCTATCTGGTTAGGTACGGTTTGGACCATTAAGCTTTCCTATACCACCGTCCTTGTATGCGTGTTGATATTTGGCTATTTTAGCTCGATTCTGCCCGTATGGCGCTTCATCCAGCCCTATAACTATTCCTCGGTATACGTGGTATATTTCGGGATTATAGCTGGGGTTATAGGGATAATTATAGGCCATAAACCCATGACGCTCCCCGCCTTTACCAGCTGGAGTATCGGTATGGGACCCCTTTGGCCTCTCCTCTTTGTCACAATCGCCTGCGGTGCTATCTCCGGGTGGCACAGCCTGGTATCCAGCACTGCCACCTCACGGCAGCTTGAGAGCGAGCTGGACGTCAGGCCGGTAACAGCAGGGGCAATGTTCGCGGAGTTTACGATATCAATTATTGCTGTTATCGTATGCGCTACGGCATTTGCTGACTCAGCAGCCTACATGGCAAAGGTGAGCAATCCTGTAGGGATCTTTGTTGGAGGCCTTGGAGGGGCAATTACCTCTCTTGGGCTGCCCATGTCGTATACCGGCGCCCTGGCAGGCATGATGATCATCATACTCGCCCTTACCATTGTAAACCTGGTGTTCCGCTTTATGAAGGTTGCGAGCGCCGAGGTTCTGGGTGATGCATGGTCAGTTGCAAAGAACCCACATGTCGCAACCATTGTAGCCCTTGTCATTACCTTTGTGCTGGTAAAAACAGGAACGTGGCTTTACGTATGGGTACTTTTTGGCGGCGCCAATCAGTTGATGGCATCCTTTGCGCTTCTACTGGTAACCCTGTTCTTGGTTCAGAAGTCAAAGAACTACAAGATCGCCATCTACCCGATGTTTTTCATGTATGCCACTACGGTTTGCGCCCTGTTTTATACTTCCTTTTTCAAGCTGATACCTGCTGCATTTGCTGGCAAAAAGGTGTTTGGAAATCTCTTTGCTGCTGCAGTAGCCATTCTGCTCATAATACTTGCCCTTGTCCTTGCCTATGACGGATGGAAGGCATTCAAGAAATACAAATCAGGTGCGGCAGAAGAGGCCCCGGCTGAGGCAGAGAAGGCACCAGCATAAGATTAGTCTTTAAGAAGCGTTTAAGGGGATATAATACCTGGGAGAGACTTTATGGTCCTAGGGGTGTATCCCCTTACGTTTTTGGCAGATGAAATACCCCTGGATACAAACGATAAAGGATTATCTAAAAGGATTTTTTCTGTACGACCTGATAGGAGGAGTATACAAAGAAAAGCGTTGTCTGGACGACCTGTTTATGGTAGCCCTCGTTGGTAAAGCAATTGGGTTCCCCGGCCTTTTTAACTATTACCATTTGAGGCTTTTCCCTTACTATGTTAAAAGACTTGGACCATGGAAGAGAAGGGTTTTAAGGGAAAGGGATTTCTTTGATCAGATAAGGGAATAACGTTAAAAGAGATTGGAGCCATGGAAGAGAAAAAGAAAGGGAAAAAAAGGAAGAGTACAGGAGGCGTTTTAGGTTTTGTAAGAGACTTTACGTATGGCATGGCAACCCATGGCATGGCAAGGCATGCACTTAAACAACGCTCCAGCATGGAGCACCTTTTCATCCTTATCACCATGGGTGACATGCTTGGCATTCCCATACTTCCGCCTTACTATTCACTCCGCTTGCTCCCCCATGTTGTGCCCCAGATCACCACCTGGAAGCGCAGGATGCTGAGGGAAAAGGATCTCATGGATAGCATGTATTAATGTTTGTTGAGTTCCTTGAGTTCATAGGATTTTAACATAAAACTCGAGAAACCCAGCAAACCACAAAGGAGGACATATGTCCCTTGTTGATTTCTTTGAACGGTATCCCAACAGAAGATACCTCATGTATGGTGGAAAGGGAGGGCTTGGCAAGACCACCTTTTCAGCGGCAACGGCCTATTACCTTGCAAAGAAGGGGAAAAGGGTGCTCGTATTCTCCGTTGATCCACAGGCATCGCTCAGCGATATATTCGAGCGCGATATCTTTGGCAAGGGAAACGTTGAGATAATGGAAAACCTCTTTGCCTGTGAGGTCGATGCCGATAAGAGGGTTCGGGACTATCAGGAGGAAATACGGCAGAAGATCATATCAATGTACGGCATGAAGAAGATCCCTGAGGAAATAGAAGACTATATAAGGGCCTCCTCAGCTGAGCCAGCTATGGAGGAAAGCGCCATCTTCGATGCAGTGGTCGATATTGTGGTGAAAGGGGATTTCGACTACTACATTTATGACCTCGTCCCCCTGGGCCATGCCCTTTACTATTTAAGTATGGCATCCATCTACGATGCGTGGCTGGAAAAGATTACCGGCCTGAGGGAGCAGATGAAGGAATATGACAAGGCTATTGCTACCATGAAGCGGGAGGAAGATACAGAACAGGACGAGATATATAACGAATTGATGTACATAAAGGATCGGATAGGAAGTTCCTCCAAGATCATGACAGATACTGAAAAGACCGCCTTTTTCTTCGTGCTTACCCCGGAAGAGATGACCATAGTGGATACTGAAAAGGCGGCACAGCTTTTTGCCAAATATAAGGTGCCTCTTTCGGGATATATAGTAAATCGGGTCATTAACAGGGAATTGTTGAAAGATAACATACCAACATATCTAAAGAACAGGATAGAGATGCAGGTCGGCGCCCTTGAGATGATTGATACAAAATTTGGCTCTTCCGTGCTTTCAGCTGTTCCAGAATTCGATTCCGAGATAAAAGGGCTTGATGTGATTAGAGATCTCGCAGAAGTAATGTTTGAGGAGAAATTATCATGAAAGCTACCGTGGAAGATTTCTTTAAGAGACATCCCCAGATGAGATACACCTACTTTGGTGGAAAGGGGGGAGTTGGCAAAACGGTTGTTGCAGCGGCTGTGGCACTATGGATGGCACAACAGGGTAAAAGGACACTCCTGGCCTCTACAAATCCCGTGCATAGCCTGTCAAACCTTTTCAAACAGGATGTCTTTGGAAAACCCGTGTTAATACCGGGGACAGAAAATCTTTATGTCCAGGAGATAGATACAAAAGACACCATAGAAAGATCAAAGAGCGAGATCCGGGAAAAGATAAGCTGGTTTCTTAAGTTTGCCGACATTCCCACAAAGGCTGATGATTTTATAGAGTCTGCCACTATGAATCCGGCATTTGAAGAGTCGGCCATGTTCGAGAACATGATAAATATTATGTTTGAAGACGCCTTTGAGTTTTACGTGTTTGATACTGCTCCTACAGCAAACGCCAGAAGGCTCTTAGGCATGTCAAAGGTCTATACTCTCTGGGTGGACAAGATGTACAAAAGCCGGGAGGAAGCTGCGGCTATGAGGCTGAGCCTTTCCTTCCGGAAAAAGAAGGTAGCAGAAGAAGAGGATCCATTGCTTGAGTATCTCACCACGTTTAGGGATAGGATAGAACATATGAGAGTCCTCTTGACTGATGAGGAAAAAAGTGCCTTTTTCTTTGTGACCCTTTTGGAGTCTCTTCCCATTGCTGTAATTCGCCGATTCATTGGCTGGTTTAAGGATTTTGGAATACCGATAGGCGGCGTGATTATAAACGAGGCTATCGATAAATCGGAAGTGGGAAAAGATTCCGCTCAATTTATCATTAACCGCATCAAGATGCAGGATAAGTATCGTGAAGAAGCGTATCAATCTTTTGATAATGTCTGCGGTGAGATACCCCTTTTTGAAAATGAGGTTAGAGGCGTGGGTATGGTAGAAAAGGTGGCTCAGGCCCTCTTTCCACCCTCTGGATAGCGGATTTTCTTCCTATGAGATTCAGATAGCCTCAATTGTATGCTTCATGAAATTTTCCTTCTCCACACGGCCTTTAAGGCTCTTTTCGAAAGCGGATCTTTGAACTCAATCTGGCTAATCACTCGATCTAGCTCACCTCAACAATCGGCCGTACCTCTGTAATCCTGAACCGAATAGCTGCATGGATCATATCAGCTGCTTGCTGGCCTGCTGCTTTGGCAATGCCATGCTTAATTTCCTCAAAGAACTCCCCGCTGGTTTCAATATCAATTGTCTCAAGATAGACTTTCGCCCCCTTTCTGTCCATAACATTCCTCCTCCTGAATTCTACCCGTATATTCCCTTGTTAAAGCCCCGTAGAAACATTGGTTCCCCAATTAAAGCCTCGGGGCTAAGGTAGATATATAGTCCCCAGCAAAAACGATATAGGATTGGGAAAGATAGATCAATCCCTAAAGATTCCGCGATCTGTATCTTGTAAATAAAGGGATATGGGTTATATTACTATCATTGATATGAAATTTTGCGTAACCCTTATCGTAGAGAGATTATAGATGAGTCCAGTAATTCTCGAAGTCTTAGCCCCCATGCTCTCAACTGTGGAAATGAAGTGTCGGGGATGTGGTTTTATCTTTGGTTATGTAGGCCTAAAGGGCAAGTATCGTAGTGCTTGTACTAATGAGTATCCTGATGAATGGAAGCTGGCCGTGGATCGCCTGTCAAAGTGGCTCCAGGAGATATCATATCTGTATCGGCATAGGATTCAGATTCGAGTGATTGACGCGCAGTCTCCCCTCGGCCTCTGGAAGCAGATACGATACAGGCTCTTTCGGTTCCCAGCCTTCATCGTCAACAAAAGACACACTTACATAGGATGGGATTCAGGGCAACTGGAGAACCTTATTGACGAACGCATACATCAAGCCGTATAGGCAACAAATGCTCCAGCCTTTGTGCACACAGAAAAAGGCAACTGATATCCCCTGCGATTGGCATTATGAATCTAGAACATTTGCATCCGGCCCCTTTTACACTTATGTGGCTATCTTCATATAATTTTGCCCATCAAAAAGGAAGACGCTAGGATTCTACTATATACTATGATCTGCCTTTGATTATATGATTATCGCAATCCTGAACAAGAAATTCGGTATCATAAAAAAGGTGCGGGTATGAGAAAGGGCGGAAAGCTCGGTCTGGCCCTGGGAGGCGGTGGGGCGAGGGGCTTTGCCCACATAGGCGCCATCAAGGTCCTGGAAAGAGAGGGGATCAGCCCCGATATTATCGTGGGAACGAGCGTTGGCTCGATTGTCGGTGGTGCTCTGGCAAGCGGCATGACGGTTGAGCAGGTGGAGGAGAGGGCGTACGCTTTTTTGGAAAGTGATCTATATGCATCTTCGGAGCTCAAGGCCATGGGCGATGCGGAAAGCGGCGAAGAGCAGAGGCTAAGCAGGAGGATACAGAGGTATTTCAAGACCAAGATAAGGCTCGTGAGCGCTCTTTATAAGCCGGGCATTCTGCCCATGAGCGATATGGAGGAGTTCATCAATTATTTCATCCCTGATATCAGGATAGAGGAGACTTCAATTCCGTTCAGGACCGTTGCAACGGACCTAAAGAGCGGAGAATGTGTGCTTCTGAAGGAAGGCTCCCTGAGGCGTTCGATACTGGCGAGTTCGGCCGTTCCCGGTGCCCTGCCCCCGGTTGAGATTGACGGGAGACAATTGTCAGATGGGGGAATCATCTGTACCGTACCCTCGAGATATGCACGTGAGGAAGGCGCCCGGGTGGTCATCGCCATAGCTGTAGACAGGAATATAGCGCTAGCCTCGGAGCTTCAGACAGCTGTGGATATCTATGTGAGGGCTGGTGAAATCCAGGGTTTTTACCTTGAGGAATACGATTTGGAATGCGCCGATCTCGTGATCAGACCGGAGCTGGGGGGCATCCATTGGACGGACTTTTCCCACTCTCAGGAGTTAATATCCATGGGAGAGGCGGCTGCGATGGAGAGGATTGCCGAGATAAGAAAACTGGCGAGGCCGGTTTGGCGCGGGGGATTCATGGATAGGATCAAACGGGCAACAAGAAGACTTTTTGCTACGCAGTGATCAGAAACTGGGTGATGATACTGAGGTAGATCAGGAGCCCCAGAATATCGTTTGATGTCGTAATGAAGGGACCAGCGGCCAGTGCAGGGTCGATCCTGAGTTTTTTAAGGAAGAAAGGAATAGATGCCCCATAGGAGCCGGAAAAGAGTATGACGGCGATCAGGCTAACCCCGATGCCTATACCCAAATGGGGATCAGAGAGCCAAAGGGCTACCACTACTCCTAACAGGATGCCGCAGAGGATACCATTTATCAAGGCGACCCAAAGCTCAGTGAGAAGTCTTTTACCAGTGTGAACTATGCTTATTTCGCCTGTGGCAAGGCCTCTGATGACAACCGTAGCCGCTTGATTGCCCGTGCTTCCCCCCATTGCCATTACCACTGGTATGAAAAATGACAGCGCAAGGATCTTTTCTATTGAGCCATGAAAATGATTAATTATTAGAGCCGAGAAGAGCTCTCCCAAGAGGCATAAAAGGAGCCATGGAAGGCGTGCCCTGGAGATCTTTAATGCGGAGCCTTCACTGATTTCCTGATCCATAACACCTGCCATCAAGGAGAAATCCTCACTGGCCTCCGCTTCGATGACGTCTATGATATCATCGTTAGTAATTCTCCCTATCAGCTTGTGATGACCGTTCACGACCGGTACGTGGGTGAGATCGTATTGTTTGATGATCCTGGCTACCTCTTCCTGGTCAGTTTTTGCATTTACACTGATAACATCGGAGTGCATTATGTCCTTGATTTTGGTATCGATTGGCTCGAGGAGCAGGTCTTTCATGGACACCACACCCAGCAATGTGCCAGCATCATCAACCACCCACACATAATAGAGTTTTTCAACCTCTTCTCTTTTTTCCCTTATTCTTTCAATGGCTTCTCGGATGGTGGAGTTGGCATTGACGGACACGAATTCCAGGGCCATGATGCCGCCAGCTGTATCCTTTTTATATCCGACAAGTCTCTGCAATTCCTCGGACACATCTGGCTTCACCAATCCGATTATATCCTCAGCCCTTTCTTCGGAAAGGTGGCTGAAGATATCGGCGGCATCATCTGAATTAAGTTCGTTTAGAACACGGGTGAGTCTCTGGTTATCGAGTTCATTGGTAAGGCTCTCCTGGATGGGGGGCGATATTTGGGCCAGGACCTCGCCAGCCCTTTCAGGGGTGAGGAGTGAGAGTACGCTGTGCCTCTCCTCGCTCTCCAGGTGTTCTAACAAGTCCGCCAGGTCTGCTGGATGGAGCGGGCTCAACAGCCTTTCGAGCTCTTGAAAGGCCTTCTCCTCGATCATGGTCTCTACATCATCGAGAAGCATTTTGTAATCGGCTTGGCTCAT
>QMLW01000015.1 GCA_003646935.1 Deltaproteobacteria bacterium | reverse complement strand
TTGGATTGAAGATAAAAAGCATCGAGAGGCAGCTGTAAAGTTTTGCCATCTCATAAATAGCATGACGCCCAAGTTGCGAGGGCGGATGGAGTTTAATCTTTTTTTTCGTGTATCATCCGTGCCTCAAATAGGTGCATTTGGGGGGGAAAAAGAGGCGCATGATTTATTTTGAGAAAAATAGTGATTTGTTATGATGTCTGAGCATAATCCAGCGAGACCTTTCATATTATTTCCCGAACGCCAGGATACCCGCCCGGAATGGCAGGAAACTTTACTTTTGAGGCGAAATAGTGCATACAATCATTAGCCATGATGCAATACAATGTTTATTCACGAACGCGGCGAGGTATGCGCAACTCCATTTAATTCTATCCTGCAATATAGTTACAACCGAGGGAACTTTTCATAGAGGATCCCATGACGTGGATATCAGTTCTTGTCGCGCTGGTAATCGGATTTTTGCTCGGATTAGCAGCTGCGCTCCTATTGAGGGTGATACAGGGGAAAACTGCACAGAAGCTTGCTGAAGAACTTTTCCAAGAAAGTGAAGAGCAACGAAAGGTGAGCATTGACGCAGTCCTGGAGCATATGAAGGCCACTTTTGGGAATCTCTCACTCGATGCATTATCAAAATCCACCGAAGAATTCTTAAAGCTGGCCAAGGCCCGTCTTGAATTGGAGAGGGAAACGAGCATTAAGGAGTTGGATTCAAAGAAGGGTCTCATTGATCAGCAACTGCATCAGATGACCTCGAAACTGGAGGATGTTTCCAGCCTGATGAAGGAGCTCGAAAAGGACAGGGAGAAGAAGTTTGGAGAGCTGACCAGCCACCTTAATGCCGCTACCCAGCAAACCACAGCCCTGATGCAGACAACCTCTCAGCTTCGGGAGGTGCTGGCAAGCACCAAGGCAAGGGGCCAATGGGGAGAGAGGATGGCAGAAGATGTGCTACGGCTCGCGGGGTTCATTGAGAATGTGAACTACCTGAAGCAGAAGGCTATTGATGGCTCTGGGTCAAGGCCTGATTTTACGTTTATGCTGCCAAAAGACCTGCAATTGAACATGGATGTGAAGTTTCCCTTGGATAACTACGTCAGGTTTCTAGAGGCCAGTGTGGAATCAGAGAGGATGAGGTTCCGCAACGATTTCTTACGCGATGTCAAGGCGAGGATTAAAGAAGTCACCACCAAAGAATACATCAACCCCGAGCAGAATACCGTTGATTACGTTCTTTTGTTCATACCCAATGAGCAGATCTATTCATTTATACACAACGAGGATAGCTCTATCCTGGATGAAGCGCTGAAGAGCAGGGTCATCTTTTGCTCACCCATCACCCTGTTCGCCGTTCTCGCCGTTATACGGCAGGCCGTGGATAACTTCGCCCTGGAAAAGACATCCAATGAGATACTATCCTTGCTAGGCGTGTTTAAGAAGCAGTGGGATGAATTCACGGGAAAACTAGAGATCCTCGGCAAGAGGATTGACGATGTTCAGAAGGAGTATGAGCTGCTCACCACCACCAGGCGACGGCAACTTGAAAGACCCTTGCATAAAATTGATGACCTGCGAACGCAGAGGGGATTGCCCGTTAGCACGAAAAATGAGTGAGGCCTTCCTAGATGTTTTCCAGGGCCCCGTAGGCCCCTTGAATTCTATCCCGAAGAATAAAACAGAGCTTCTCCAGAACCTTGAACCCAAATTGATGATCGCTGAGCATCATCTCCCGAAGGGCAAGGCCCTTGAAAACGATGACCCGCGTGGATCTCCTACATCTCGTGGATGCCATCTGCGTATGAGCCTGTCCGAGCAGCGTTGACCAGCAACCCATAGCCCTTCCCCTTCCTAAGAGGCCGATAATGACGTTGCCCTTTTTCGTGCCTAGGTCTACGGTCCGCTCCAGAAAGACATGACCTTCCTCGATGATATACAGGGTGTCCCCGAAATCGCCCTGATTGAGGATGCTGTCTCCCGCTTCATACGTTTCAAAATGGCAGAGCGTGGCTATTTTTTCGATCTCCTCCTTCTCTAGACCCCGAAACAGGTCACAGTCTTCCAATACCTCCATGATTTTCGACTGATCCATAATACTACCCCCAATTCTGGTGAAAAAGAGATGCCTTCTCCCTCCCCCTTCTTTCAGATGATGGCACCTCTCTGTCTGCAGGAGACGCCGCTAACCTGACTCTGATTATGCCTACATCTCGTCGGCGCTCGCCACATTCATGCCGAGATCATAGGCCTTGCTCAGCGCGTTTGGGTGCTGCCTCACCGCTCCCTTCTCCTCGAGTCCGTGAAACGAAAGATCGCCTCCAAAGTCCATGGACAGGGCATCGAAAAAGTATTTCGCTACCATCTGTGCGCCCTGAAACAGCTTCTCGCCCCTCGTTGCGGCTACTACTAGCAGGTATCCCTTACCCCTGGCCCCCTGCCTTCCGCTTCCCTTTTCTTGCAGTCTTTTCCTAGACCATATGGCCTGGGCTCTGTCGACCAGGGCCTTCACCTGCGAACTCAATCCGTAGAAGAAGATAGGAGATGAAAGCATAATGATGTCCGCATCATCAAGGAGGGGATAGACATCCTGCATATCATCCTGAATCACGCATTTGCCGGTTTTATCGCATCCACCACACTCCACGCATCCCGACATATGTAAATCTCTTACATATATCCTCTTGACATGGACTCCTTGCTGTTGGGCCCCTTCGAGTGCATTATCAAGAATAAGGTCGCTATTACCGCCCTTCCTCGGGCTGCCATATATCCCAACTACGTTCACCTCTATCACCTCTCTCCTGATTAAACCGAATCGCTGCCACCGGGTAACCTTGCTATTTACAAGAATTTACAGTAACGTACTACAGAGCATACAGGGAACCAAATGAAAAAATACCCTCATGAGGATAGGCCATGAAAAAAGTCGCCTTCATCCCTGCCCGGTATCGATCAACCCGGTTCGAGGGAAAACCACTTGCCTTGATCGCGGGGCGACCCATGATCCAACATGTCTACGAGAGAGCAACCAAGAGTCAAGCGTTGGATGAGGTTTATGTGGCCACTGATGATCAAGGCATTTTCGACTGCGTCGTTGGATTCGGCGGCAAGGCGATTATGACCGATGAGCATCATCAATCTGGAACAGATCGTATTGCCGAGGCCGCCGATACGCTTAAGTTAGCCGATCATGACATCGTGGTCAACATACAGGGTGATCAGCCCATCTTTCAACCAACGATAATCACTGAGCTCATCGCACCCCTTATCGAGGATCCCAACCTGCCGATGTCAACCCTCATGCACCGTATCAAGGATGACAGGGAACTCCATGACACCAATCACATAAAGGTAGTCGTTGATAACAAAGGGTACGCATTATACTTCTCCCGTCTCACCATCCCTTTCTATCGAGATCGACAACCCAGGGTTACACACTTCAAGCACCTGGGCATCTACGCCTATCGAAAGCACTTCTTGGTGACCTTCACGAAACTCGGCTATGGACTATTGGAGGAGGCAGAGAAGCTCGAGCAGCTGCGGGCATTAGAGCATGGATTTAAAATAAGGGTAGTCGAAACACCATTCGACTCAACAGAGGTCGATACACCCGATGACATACAAGTCATAGAGGAGAAGCTCGCCACATGAAAGTGCCCCGGCTATGTAACCGAGGCACCTCATATCGTCCAGGAGTGCCGATACCTGTCAATGTATTTATCTCTTTTCTCCTAATCTCTTTCTAGGAAAGATTTTATTTGGCACAAACATCCCAGACAGTTTTATAAAAAGCAACTATTATGCCAGGCAGTTTAAAATTAATATAATGAGAGATTTCAATAAATTACTTCACATCTCATCAATGTGCATTCCCACTTGTGTTAATTGTAACACAGATTTTTGTGCACGCACGCCACAGAAACGTGAAGGGAAGGATCTATCGATCCCACCTCGTTGTCTATTGGACACTATCAAGTTGACTCACCCACCATGAAATGATAAAAAAATGAGAAAAATCAACCTATCACAGTTCTCGTAACCGATTAAAAACTCTGTATTTTACAATAGATACTTCGATAAGAAAAGGATCGACAAAGGGCTTGGACCTCCACTACTGTATGCGTGAGGCCCTGCAAGAAGCCGGCAAGGCACGAGCAGAGGGGGAGGTTCCCGTGGGCGCGATTGTAGTAGGTCGATCACACGAGATTTTGGCGCGAGGCCATAACCGGTGTATATCGAGCAATGATCCAACGGCTCACGCCGAAATACTCGCCATAAGGCAGGCGGCAACCATACTTGACAACTACAGGTTACAAGAAACAACGATCGTTGTCACCATTGAACCGTGTCCCATGTGTATGGGTGCCATACTGAATGCCAGATTAGAGAGGCTCGTGTTTGGCGCTCTTGATCCGAAGTTCGGCGCAGCCGGCTCAATCTTTAATTTAGCCGATGATGAAAGGCTTCACCACAGACTAGAAGTCATTTCCGGCATCATGGAAGAGGAATGCAGGCAGATTATGCAGGATTTTTTCAAGAAAAGGAGGTAAGATAAGGAGAGGTACCGAAGTGGTCGTAACGGGGTCGACTCGAAATCGATTTGTCTCGTGAAGAGCGAGGCACGTGGGTTCGAATCCCACCCTCTCCGCCAAGAAATTTAACTCCCGCTAAATTTCACAATTAGCTCGCGGCTATGAGCCTTTGGGACAGCCAGGTACTATAACAATCTATCTTTCGCTCTTGGCCAAAAAATAATATTATACGCCAAAAGCGAACAGCAGAATGTATTCCGCTTTAGCGTAATCAAGGAGAGATGTCCGAGTTGGCTTAAGGAGCGCGATTGGAAATCGCGTGTACTACCAAAAGTGGTACCGGGGGTTCGAATCCCCCTCTCTCCGCCATTTATTTTATAAGTAATCATGCCCTACGAAGTATTCGCCAGAACATGGAGGCCTCAGGTTTTTGAGGAGGTAATCGGTCAGGAGCATATCACGAAGACGCTGAAAAGTGCCCTTCTCTCCGATCGATTAGCACATGCCTATCTATTCAGCGGTGCTCGAGGCGTGGGAAAGACCTCGGTTGCCCGCATCCTTGCCAAGGCCCTCAACTGCCCGAATCCTCAAGAGGGCAATCCCTGCAACGCCTGTACCTCGTGTACTGATATAACACATGGCTCATCAGTGGATGTTCAAGAGATCGACGGCGCCTCGAACAGGGGCATAGACGAGATACGAAATCTCCGGGAGAATATCAGATATCTCCCCTCTCATGGTACCTATAGGGTATACATTATCGATGAAGTCCATATGCTCACCCTTCCAGCATTCAACGCATTGCTGAAGACACTTGAAGAACCTCCTGGACATGTCAAGTTTATTTTTGCCACCACAGAGCCTCATAAGGTGCCGCCCACCATACTATCCCGATGCCAACGATTTGACTTCAAGAGGATACCGCTGTCGAAGATTCAGGAACAGATCAAAAAGATCACCGAGAGCGAGGGCATTGAGATTAGCGACCCCAGCCTTTCCATTATCGCGAGGCAGGCAGAGGGAAGCATGCGTGATGCAGAGAGCCTACTCGATCAGGTGGTCTCCTTCACCGGTGCAAAGGTAGAAGATGCACAGCTTATGGAGGTTCTCGGAATCATAGACAGGGATCTCATCTTCAAGACCACGCAGGCGATCATCGACGGCAACGCTTCAACATGCCTTGATATCGTGGATGAGATTTACCGATATGGATACGAGATCAAGGAATACTACCGGGAGCTCATGGCTCAATTTCGAAACCTCATCGTTTCGCTGCTCGCTCAGGAGCCCTCGAGGATTTTGGATGTACCCGATAATGAGTTGAATGAAACGAAGAGACAGGCTCAGCAAGCGGGAATCGAAAGGCTTCTTCAGGCACTCAATTTCCTCATCAATAGGGAAGCGGATCTTCGATACACCAGTAATCCCAGAATCGCCCTGGAGGCAATCCTGCTTAAGCTTTCCGGACTTAAGGAGTATCTTTCATTCGACGATCTCATAGGAAAACTCGACGTCTTAGAGCAGAGGTTTACTCAATCCGCCGCAGATGGGGGGCCGAGGGAAGGAATCGATGAAAAGGCATCTGGATCCGAAGCCATGGTGCCCGATGACGGCAAGCGGTGGAATGCCTTTCTGCGGTATCTCAGCTCCAAGAACAGGGCGATGGCCAATATCCTCAAGGAAAGGGAGCCCTCTACCATTGCCGAGGATAGGATGGAACTGCCCTATGGAAAGGGATCATTCACTGCGAGTTACTTCGATGATCCCGATCACTTCGAGCAGCTAGTAGCCTATGCCCGCGAGTTCTTTCATGCGAACTTCAAGGTTATCTTTACCAAGCAGAGCGTCGCCGTAGGGACGGAACAAGACACAGGGAATAATGAGGTTCCGGAGCAGGTCAATGATATACTCGATATCTTTGAGGGCAAGATAATAAGCCGCGATTAAACGATGCATCACTTTGCATATAGGGATGATGAGCTTTACTGTGAAGAAGTGCCGGTAGCGCATATCGCAGATCAGGTGGGAACACCGTTTTATCTTTACTCTCATGCGACCATTACGAGGCATTACCACGTCTTTGATGGGGCCTTCAACGGCCTAGAGCACCTCACCTGCTTCTCCGTGAAATCAAACTCCAACATCGCCGTCCTACGGGCATTGGCGCGGGAGGGAGCAGGTGCGGATATCGTTTCAGGCGGAGAGCTCCTCAGGGCCCTGAGGGCCGGCATCCCAGCGGATAAGATTGTCTTCTCCGGGGTGGGAAAGACCCCGGCTGATATTGAACTTGCCCTTCAATCGGATATCTTCATGTTCAATGTCGAGTCCCTCCAAGAATTGCAGGTGCTCAGTCGGATCGCGGGTACCAAGGGCAAAACGGCGTCAATCGCCGTACGTATAAACCCGGACATTGCAGCAGATACCCATCCCTATATCGCAACCGGAATGGGTGAAAACAAGTTCGGCATACCAATGCGAGACGCGTTGCACGTCTATAAGATAGCCGATGAACTGAAACATATCGAGCTGAGCGGTATATCGTGCCATATCGGCAGTCAACTCACCGATATCCATCCCTTTACCAAGGCGCTCGAATCACTGCAAAAGATCTTTAGGGAATTGCGCGAGATGGGGATGGAAATACGGAATCTCAACCTTGGGGGGGGACTCGGCATAACCTACGACGAAGAAAACCCGCCGCACCCAAATGAGTACGCCAGGGCTTTGAAGGAGATAATCGAGGGTGATTCCATTACCCTTATCCTCGAGCCCGGAAGGGTTATCATCGGCAATGCCGGCATACTGGTCACAAGGGCCCTCTATACCAAATCGACGTCGAACAAGAGGTTCATCATTGTGGACGCAGCAATGAACGATCTCATCAGACCTGCACTGTATAATTCCTTTCATGCGGTGCAGCCGGTGAAAAGAACTCTCTCTGGTATGATCAAGGCCGATCTCGTAGGACCAGTGTGCGAAACCGGTGATTTCTTCGCCAGAGATCGAACCATGCCCCCCTTTGAACCGGGAGACCTCGTCGCCCTCATGAGCGCAGGTGCCTATGGCTTTTCTATGGCCTCGAACTACAACTCCCGTCCAAGGCCTGCGGAGGTGATGGTCAAGGGGGGACAATTCTCTATTATAAGGGAAAGGGAAATTCCTGAGGAACTACTTAAGGGAGAGTCAGTGCCGGCATTTCTTTGAAAAAAGGTTACCCTTCATAAAGCCACCAAGGCACCAGGACAAAAAAATGGAGAAATGAAGGGTAACCATTGAAATTAGTGTCTTGGTGACTGGCCGTATATAACCTAATGTAGTAGGAGAAGAAGATGATACACGTTGCCGTTGCTGGTGCAGCCGGAAGGATGGGGGGGAGAATCATCCAAATGATTCAAAAGAGCGAGGGGTTTACGTTATCCGGTGCCTTTGAGAGGCCGGATCATCCTCACATCGGCAGAGATGTGGGAGGTATCATCGCTGGTGCCGAGACTGGCATCGAGCTCAAGAAGGACATCAGCGAGGCGTTGCAAGGAGCTGATGTGTTGATTGATTTTACCACGCCTGACTGTACGTTACACAATATAGGGGTTATTGCCAAGACCGGTGGGGCAATGGTAATAGGAACGACGGGAATCGCTGGTCAGCAGAGGCAAGAACTGCATGACCTCGCCACGTCAATCAAATGCGTTCTGTCCCCTAATATGAGTGTAGGGGTCAATGTGCTGTTCAAGGTGGTTGGAGATCTCTCGAGAATACTCAGGGAAGGCTATGATATGGAGATACTGGAGGCTCACCATAGACTGAAGAAAGACGCGCCGAGCGGCACAGCACTCCATCTCGCCCATATCTTGGCAAACACAACGGGGCGAAACCTGGACGCTGACGCCGTGTATGAGCGCAAGGGCTTCATCGGCGAGAGGCGGGACACCGAGATCGGTATTCAAGCCCTCAGGGCCGGTGATATCGTTGGAGAGCATACGGTTATCTTTGCGGGTGTAGGCGAGAGGATTGAAGTGACACACAGGGCGCACAGCAGGGATAACTTCGCGAAAGGTGCGTTGCTCGCTGCCGCATGGGTTATCACGCAACCGAACGGCCTCTACGACATGCAAGATGTCTTAGGATTGAGGGATAGCTGAGATGTTTAAACAAGCAGAGAGAATTTCACAGCTACCTCCGTACTTATTCAAGGAGATTGATGAAAACAAGAAGCGGATCATGACAAGGGGGGTGGATATCATAGATCTGGGCATAGGCGATCCTGATCTTCCCACACCACCTCACATCATTGAGGCTATGGCAAGTGCCGTAAAAGATCCAGCAAATCACCGGTACCCCTCCTATGCGGGCATGGAGGAATTCAGATATGCGATAGCCGAATGGTACCAGCGGAGATTCTCGGTGAAATTAGATCCGGAGGACGAGGTAATCGTATTGATCGGCGCAAAGGAGGGCATAGCCCATATCTCCCTTGCCTTTATTGATCACGGCGATCTCGCCCTTGTTCCCACCCCTGCCTACCCGGTGTACAATAGCGGAACGCTTTTTGCGGGTGGGGAATCCTATTTCTTGCCGTTGCTCGCGGAACACGGCTTTAAGCCGGACCTCGCCGCCATACCGCCTGAGGTGACGAAAAGGGCCAAGATGTTGTGGATCAACTATCCCAATAATCCCACGGCGGCTGTTGCCGAGAGGGATTTCTTCGAGGCGATAGTCGCCTTTGGACACAGACACGGGATAATGGTCTGCCACGACCTCACCTATAGCGAGATTGCCTTTAACGGATACAAACCCATGAGCCTCCTTGAAGTAGATGGGGCAAAGGAAATCGGCGTAGAATTTCACTCCCTCTCAAAGACATTTAACATGACCGGATGGAGAATCGCCTTCGCGGTAGGCAACAGGGAGGCCATCCAGGGACTGTGCGCAATAAAGAGCAATCTCGATTCCGGCGCATTCCAGGCCATTCAAATAGCCGGCATCGCTGCCTTAAAATCGCATAGAGAGAGCATCCCCGAGATGGTAACGGTCTATGAAAAGCGAAGGGATATCATGGTCAGGGGATTGCATGGTGCCGGCTTCACAGTGAATCCCCCAAAGGCCACATTCTATCTCTGGGTGCCGGTCCCTCGCCCCTATACATCTATGGATCTGACATCGAAGCTGTTAATCGAAGCCGGTGTCGTAGTCACACCGGGCAACGGATTCGGCTCTGCTGGCGATGGATACATCAGGATTGCACTCACGCAGGATGAAAAACGACTGCGAGAGGCCGCTGAGAGGATTCAGCGGGTTGGGCTATGACTTCGAATAGTACGATAGCCTATATAGGGATAGGATCGAACCTTGGAGATAAAATCTCAAACTGTAGGCGGGCCATAGAGGAGATGGGTCATGTGCCGGGATGTCAGGTGGCTGCCTGCTCAGCACTGTTTAAAACGGAACCCGAAGGCGTCATTGAACAGGACTGGTTTATAAATTGTGTATCAAAAGTGACGACTGAACGGAGCCCAATCCAGCTGATAAAGGCCCTTTTGTCTATAGAGCACGCTATGGGAAGAAGGAGGAGAAAACGGTGGGAGGCAAGAATAATTGATCTCGACATCCTCCTGTTTGGCCAGGAAGTCATGCGATCACATGATTTAGTGATACCCCACCCCCTGCTGCACAAGAGGCGGTTCGTATTGGAACCACTCGCTCAGTTAGCACCTGATCTCATACATCCCGTGCTCAAGACGACCATCGGTCAGCTCTTACATGGCCTCCCAAAGGGACCGTCAGTTGATTATGCAGGGGAGCTCGTTTGAAATCCTATACCAGCACGGTAGATCTGGTGGAAATAAACCCGGATTTATGGATTGCCTTTGTCACAAAACCCATGACGATAGAAAGGGGACGGGAACTCGATATACTGATACGGGAGATGTAATGAGATGTCTGGAGCTAGAATACTAGTATCTGCGGTAATTCTCGTCATGCTGTGCTGCCTAATGCCCCTGAGCTCTGCACGCGGCGATATATATGGATTTAAGGATGAAAACGGCGTGTGGCACTTCACGAATATCCCCTCAGATGCTCGCTACCGCCTCTACATGAGTACCAGCGGATTAAAGGCACGGCCATACATCGCGAAATATGAGGAGATCATCAAAAGGGCTTCAAGACGATTCGACGTGGATCCCCACCTTATCAAGGCGATTATAAAGGCCGAGTCATCCTTTGAGCCCGATGCTGTCTCTAAAAGCGGTGCCCAGGGCCTTATGCAGTTAATGCCTGCTACCGCACGGGACATGAAGGTAAGCGACCCCTTTGATCCCGAGCAGAATATCCTCGGCGGTACCAAATACCTAAGCTTGCTTCTCAAGAGGTATAAATGCAATAGGAGATTAGCGGTTGCCGCGTATAATGTAGGCGCCACAACAGTGGACAAATGTAATGGCATTCCCCCCATACCCCAAACGAAACGTTTCGTAGAGAGGGTTATGGCCTATTACCAGGAGTACCGAGGTACGAAGGAATAATCCAGCCGCGGTGAGATATGAATCGCCATCAAGGGCACATAGACAATCTACCGAATACCCTGAGCATCATGAGGTTGGTGCTGATCCCAGCGGTGATGACCTGCCTTTATTTTCCCGGAAGGCTGGGGAGCTTTCTGGCCGCCGTTTTCTTCGCGGCTGCTGCCTTTACCGATCTCCTGGATGGATTCCTGGCGAGGCGATATAAGACAGTTACCCCTGTCGGGAAATTCCTCGATCCCCTTGCGGACAAGCTGCTCGTATCGGTCACCATGATCATGCTCATAACCCTCGGGAGGATTCCCGCCTGGATGGTGATCCTGATTATCGCAAGGGAGATGGCGGTGACGGGCTTGAGGAGCATCGCGGTTGTGGAGGGAAAGGTTATCGCTGCGAGTTCTCTCGGAAAATATAAAACGATATTCCAACTCGTCTCTCTCATTTGTCTCTGTTTGCACTATCAGTATATCAACGTTGATTTTCATGCCGTTGGCATGGCCTTTCTCTGGGTTGCGCTGGCACTGACCCTGTGGTCCGGGTATTCGTATTTTCGATTGGCTAAGAATGTTCTCATGTAGGCGTTATTGAGATTTTTCTTGACAAAAGTGAACATACGCATACAATTGGCAACAGGCGGGAATAGCTCAGTTGGTAGAGCATCACGTTGCCAACGTGACGGTCGCCGGTTCAAGTCCGGTTTCCCGCTCCATGGAAAGGCGGCATAGCCAAGTGGCTAAGGCAGCGGTCTGCAAAACCGTTTTACACCGGTTCGAATCCGGTTGCCGCCTCCAATTTTTATTGGATACTGGATACTCGAAACTTGATAATGTTTACTAACTGTGTTTTTCACCTTATTCCAGTTTCAAGTTTCCAGTTTCAAGTTCCGAGCTAAATATGGCATCAAAAAAAGCCACTTTAGTCTTCCTTCCAGGAGGATCAGGCAAGGTACGAAAGGTCAAGATTCCCTCTGGTTTCCTACGGCTCTTCCTCATCATCTTCGTTCTTCTAAGTATTGGGATTTGCTGGCTTATCAATGACTACAAAAAGATAAAAGCACAGATACCACGACTCAATATCCTGAAGAAGGAGAACCGAATTCAAAAAACCCAGCTCGCTGCCTTAATCAGAAAGATCAATAAGATCAATAAGGAGATGATGAAGCTTCAGGAATTTGACCAAAAACTGCGCATCATGACCAACCTTAATCCCTCGGAGAAACAGGAGCAATTCCTCGGGCTTGGTGGATCAAACATCAATGCCCTGAATACTGAACAGCAAAACGATGGTGTCTATAAGGAGCTTATCTATCAAACACATAAATCACTTGAGAACCTCGAAACCGAAATCGCTGTAACCTCTCGCTCCCAAGCAGAACTGAGCAAATTCTTGAGAGAGCAGAAATCCATCCTCGCCTGTACACCCTCTATACGGCCAACAAATGGCTGGTTTTCCTCCGGATTCGGTTATAGGATATCTCCTTTTACTAATCTAAGGGAATTTCACAAGGGACTCGATATCGCAACCAGAATTGGGACACCGATCATTGCCCCCGCAGATGGATTGGTGGTGTTCGCGGGCAGAGAGGGTAACTTTGGAAGGATGATTGCCATCAACCACGGATATAACCTCATGACGCGCTATGGCCATCTGCATAAGTTCTGTGTGAGGAAAGGACAACATGTCAAGAGGGGGCAGGTGATCGGAGAGGTAGGAAGCACCGGAAGATGCACCGGCCCTCACCTTCACTACGAGGTTCTTCTGAATGGTGTCCCGGTAAATCCCCTCCGTTACATCCTGAACTAAGTCACACCGCATCATTAGCCTAAGGGATAAAACGCTCACCGGTTCCCGGTATCCCTAATTACTGCTTGAAATTTTACCCATAAAGGTTTAATCAGAAACGAGGAAAAGAGGTGAACTTACTGATATGCTTGGTGGTATCGTAAAGACCTTTATCGGCAGCAAAAACGAACGAGAGCTGAAAAAACTCATCCCACTCGTTACCCGAATTAATGAGTTAGAG
>QMLW01000014.1 GCA_003646935.1 Deltaproteobacteria bacterium | reverse complement strand
GACAGATGGGATACAGGGTAAAACTACTCAATAAGGAAATGGGGGATAGAATTGTAACTCACATTCTGCCAGTTGATTTTCAAAACTACAGGGAAAAACGGAAGAAAAAGGGTGTTTCTCTTGCCACAATTGACGATGAGATAACACAAGCCAAAATGATAGTAAAGAAGGCCTGGGAAAACAAAAAGGTAAGCGCGAATACCTTACATACATTCTTGTCTATAAAAAACTTACTAAAGAGCAACGCTAATGCCCGAGACGAGATATACACCAAGGAACAGTTTGAAAAGCTCATAAATCACAAACATTGCTCCCAATACCTTAAAGGGATCTTGGCCACTGCCTTTTATACCGGAATGAGGAAAAGCGAAATCCTAAATCTGACAAGGGATAAGATAGATTTGAATAATAGGCGCATCAAGTTAGAGGCCATAGATACCAAGACCGGAGAGCCAAGGACCTGCCCTATCTGTGATGAATTGTATCGAATCTTAAAAAAGATACCAACGGCACTGCTCGATCCTCACGTATTTCTCTATAATGGTAAACCAATCAAGGATATTAAGACAACTTTCAAGACTCTTTGTGAAAAAGCAAAGGTCCCCTATGGCAGGAAGGTAAAAGGCGGTTTAACCTTTCACGACCTGAGGCATACCTTCAATACTAACATGAGAAAAGCAGGGGTAGATAAAGAGACCATTAAGGCAATAACAGGACATAACACTGATTCAATGTTCACCAGGTACAACAAGATTGATAGAGATGATATTGATCAGGCAGTAGAAAAATTAGAGGTTTTTTTAAATGGAAACTAAAGTGTTAACCAAAACGTTAACCACGAATCCTTAAAAGTGGTGGAGATGAGGGGAATCGAACCCCTGACCTGTACGTTGCGAACGTACCGCTCTCCCATCTGAGCTACATCCCCACGAGTATAGCGTTTAAGTTTTCGTCTCAAACCGGCAAGCACTAAATGGCTTAAACATGATCAAAACTGATCGAGTCATTTGGCTTAAGGCATAAGGCTCAGGGCAAAGACTATACGTTCGTGGAATGGCTACCCAGGGCCTTGCACCTTCATCCTGTTCGAATATCCTCCTATATCAATAACAAAAATGTGATTAAAATTTCAATATGACAGCTTATCTAAGCTATTCATATGCCATGTTTTTCCCGCACAATCAAGCCCAATCTTACACCCTTCTCCGGGATCTTCTTACCGCCTCTAAAACCGAAGTGAGCTCCTCGCTTTTGAGAAGACGCGCTGAAATAAGGTATATCAGGATGCCCGCTCCCACAACGATAAGTACGCCAAATGCGAGGCCCACAATGGTGCCCGTAAATACGGCGGAAAGAATCTTAAAGAAAAGCCAGTAAATACAGACGGCCATAATCATTGATGAGATAAACGATTTAGCCATTGAGCCGAGAACTGCCCTCCCCTCGATCCCCCCAATCTTTTTTCTGATAAAGAGAATAAGGATTACAAGCTGCATGGTGGAGGCAAGGGAAAGGGCCAAAGCCAGTCCCCCGTGCTTAAGAGGCCCCATCAGCAGCAATGAAAAGACGATATTTGCGATCATTGCCGCCACCGCAACCTTCACGGGAGTAACGGTGTCTTGAAGGGAGTAAAAGGCGGAAACGAACACCCTGAGCCCGGCAAATGCCCAAAGCCCAAGGGAGTAGAAGAGCAAGGCCTGGGCGGTCATTACGGTGGTAAATGAGTCAAAGGCACCCCTTTCAAACAGAAGCCTTACTACTGGCTCCCTGAGGACAATCAACCCCACCATTGCCGGTATAGTGATGAACATGGTGAGCCTGATAGCGTGAGAAAGCGTGCCTCTGAGCCCCTCAAAATCTCTATCCACCGCCTCCCGTGAAAGGGACGGCAATACGGCGGTGCTGATTGCGATGCCGAATACCCCGAGAGGAAACTGCACCAGCCTGTCGGCATAGTATAAGTACGACACACTTCCCTCCCTGAGAAGGGAGGCCAAAAGGGTTCCTACCAGCTGGTTGATCTGATAGATCGCAGAGCCGAAGATGGTGGGGAGCATCAAGATTCCGATCTTCCGTAATGCCGGGTGGGAGGGCAGCCATCGCGGTGCAAAGGACAGTCCTTTTTTCAGTAAAAAGGGCACCTGCAAGAGCATCTGTAGGATCCCGCCGACTATGACCCCAACGGCGAGTCCTACCGTCGGGATTTTCATATGGGGAGCGAGAAAAACAAGGGCTGCAATCATAGAGAGGTTTAAAAAGATAGGGGCCATGGCAGGTGCTGCAAAGTGCTTCAGGGAATTGAGGATGCCGGTAAACAGCGCGAGCACGCTTACCAGGAATATATAGGGGAACATAATCCTGGTTAAGAGAACTGTGAGGGCATACTTCTCCCCCATGCCCCCGAAGCCCGGGGCGATAATCCTTACGATCAGGGGCGACAATACAATGCCGAGAACGGTCACAGCGGTGAGAATGATAGTAAGAGACGTTATCACAACCCGTGCGAGCAGAAAGGCATCTTCCCTTGATCTTTTCTGGAGATATTCGGTGAAGACCGGTATGAAGGCCACGGAGAAAGAGCCCTCGGCAAAGAGCCTCCGCAGGAGATTGGGGATTCTGAATGCAACAAAGAAGGCGTCTGCGGACATGCCAGAGCCAAAGAAATTGGCTATGAGCATATCCCTGAGAAGCCCCAGAATCCTGCTCAGGAAGGTATAGATCCCTATGACCCCGGCAGCCCTTGTGACCAGCTCATTTTCGCTCATAAAAACCTTGACACATCGTGCGCTTTATTCTAGTGTTCCCCAATAATCACAATTGAACGTAGGGGCTTCGCCCCAAGTGGAACATTGGAATAATGGAGTACTAGAATAATGAGTTTAGAGGAAGAAAAACTATTGATATAACTTTTGCCGCTTTTCCTACACATCATTCCAACATTCCAACATTCCATTATTCCATGAGCGAGTTGAAAATCTAAAGCTATAAAAAGTCCTTTAACTTAAATAAGTTCTAGAATTTCCGATACGTTAAAGACTGTGAGGAGGTGTGTATTTGGCAACCCATAAATCCGCCATGAAACGAAATAGACAAAGCCTGGCCCGAAGATCGAGAAATGCAGCATATAAAACAAAGGCCAAAACGGCGATCAAAGAGACCAGGCTCGCTATTGCGAATAAAGATCTTGAAGGAGCACGGGTTTCTCTTAGTAAAACCGCTTCCGTTCTGCAAAAGATTCAATCCAAAGGCGTTATCCACAAGAATAACTCGAGCAGGAAGATCGCGCGGCTAGCCCGGGAGGTAAATAAATTGGCTGCCGTCAGCTCAGAGGGCGACAAAGCCGCACAACCAGATTCTCCAGAATAAGATCCCCCTTCGAGCCAGTCCTGATCAGTCCATCTGCATCATAAAGGTGAGTTAAGGCATACTCAAGCTCTTTCTCCGCCCAGAGCTTCTCTTGGGCTATGCACTTGTCAATTACGAAATTGGGCAGGGGTTTTAGCCTTTCCACCACTGCCCTCTTTCCCCGTGCCTCTCTTTTGCCGGCCTTGGCCTGAGAGATCAACCTGATCTGCCTTGCCACCATGCCCAAAACGCCCAATACAGACTTGGAGTCCCGCCCCTGTGTCTCAAAAAGCCTGTTTAATACCTCTAGGGCATGGGAGACATCCCTATGGGAGAGGTGGTCTACCAGCTCAAACACGGTAAAGAGCCTGCTGAATGTGGCCAAATCCTTTATCTGCTCTACCCCTATCCGGGACTGGGGAAACCTCACCGAGAGCTTCCACAGCTCGCTATAAATATCACGCAGGCTGCTTCCAACCATCTGGTATAGAAAGGCTGCTGCTTCACGATCGATATGCACCCCCAGCTCTTCCGCCCTCTTGTGCATCCAGCCATAGGCCTGACGTTCAGTGAGCTTTTTAAAATTGACTGCCCTTCCGGAGTCCTGAAATCGTTTGTAAAAAGGGCCTTTTAACTCCGTTACCCTTGACACCCAGATGATGCAGGTTGAATCAACAGGGTCATCCAGGTAGGCGAGAAAAAGCTCCCGGTCTCCTTTGGAGTAATGCTCCGTTCCCCGCACAATGAGCAATCTGCGGGGCGACATAAAGGGGATCAATCGAGCCCTGTTGATGACCTCTCGGGCGGGGACGTCTTCAGCATACAGGGTTTCAAGATTGAAATCCTTTGCGGACTCCGGTATCAGCTTGGTCTTGATCTCATCCAGGATGAGTTCGATCCGGAACTCCTCCGGACCATAAAAGAGATAGAAAGACGCGAGAGCTCCGGTGTTTAACGACATCAGAACATTATCCGGGGCCAGTCCTTTCATTAAAATCGTTCCATGGTTTTGGCGTAGATCCGAGTGGCGATGTCTTGGGCGATAGCGATAAATGCCTTGCGCTGATTATAGCGAGTACTGAGGGGATCCGAGCTTACCGAAAAGGTGGTCTCGCCAATGAATGAGCTATCATGCCAGATTACGGTTCCCGTCTCCCTATCGGTCAGCTTGGCCTCCACCCGTACCCTCATCTCCCTCGATCTGGTGATCTCATCCGTTGCAGTAAGCCCGTGTATGGTCTGTTTTTTTACGCGGTATGTATATGGTTCCGTGATAATGGAGTAGATACTTCCGCTTAAGACCGTCTGGGCTTTCTCCTCGCTCACGATCCTCACGCGGGAATGCGTAATGAACTCCTCCCTGAGTATCCTCGCGAAATCGGCTTCATACCCTACGTAAGAAGAGGTGGTGGGAAAGATGGGGATCGCAATCGTATCGAGTGTGACCCCGATAGGCGCCCCGGCAATCCTGAATTGATAGCCGCAACCCGTGATCAGGAGGCAGCAAACGAGCAATACTAGAGCACCATTCGAGCTTTGCCAAAGGCCCGAGAAGCGCGAGATTCCAACAAGATGCGAAATTCGAATCACGAAATTCGAAACAAATTCAAATGACCAAAATCTTAATGTTCTACAAAAAGTGTTATGCGGAGCGGAGATCATAACATTGGGTTGCCTTGAATGTTGATGAACTCGTAAAAAATCTGAAATAAAATACCTGGATTCCGGCTCGTAGGCCGGAATGACAGTTGAGCTGTATTTCCCGCCTGCGCGGATGATAGATTCCAGGTTGGCACTCTTTGTTGGTAGTTCCTCATTATTTTTTGATTTGTCTGCCAACGAGCCAACGGACATGAGGAACGAGCAACAATAGAATTACACCACCACATTCACCAGTTTATTGCGGACAACGATCACCTTTTTTATCTCCTTATCGGCCACAAAGCGCTGAATCCTCTCATCGGCCAAGGCCTTTTTCCGGATCTCCTCTTCGGTGAGCGACACGGGCACCTCTATCCTGCTTCTGAGCTTGCCGTTCACCTGAATGACAATCAAGCGGCTTTCCTTCGCAAGGGACTCCTCACGGTATTCCGGCCATGGGACTTTTGCAAGGCTTTCCTCATGGCCCAGAGCAGCCCATAGCTCCTCTGTGACGTGCGGTACGATGGGATGCAAGAGCACTACCATGATCTCAGTGGCCTCCTTTATCACGGACCAGGCCACTTCCGTGATCTCGTCATTGGTATTGAGGAACTGATTTACCGTGTTTAAAAGCTCCATAATTGCGCTGATCGCGGTATTGAAATGAAACCTATCCTCTATATCCTCGGTCACCTTCTTTATGCTCTGGTGTGTCTTGCGATGGATATCCCTCAGATCAGGTGGAATCTCCTGAAGTCCATCATAGGGCATCATTCGGGAGAGAAGCTCTCTGTTTTCCTCAATAAATCGCCACACCCTGTTGATGAATCTCCAGGCCCCCTCCACGCCCTCATCGCTCCACTCAAGATCCCTCTCGGGCGGCGATGCGAACAGGCAGAACATCCGAACCGTGTCCGCGCCATACCGATCAATAAGGTCCTGCGGGTCAATTACATTCCTGGTTGATTTGGACATCTTCACGGAACTTCCGATCTCAATCTCCTTACCACAGTGAGTGCATCTGCCATCTTTTACCTCCTCGGGATACAGGTATCCATGTTCCCGGCACCGAAACGTCTCCTTGCATACCATGCCCTGAGTCAAGAGATTGGTGAAGGGCTCGGCTATGCCGAGATAGCCCATATCCCTCAGCACCTTGGTGTAGAAACGGGAATAGAGCAGGTGTAGAATTGCATGCTCGATGCCCCCGATATATTGATCCACGGGCATCCAATACCCCACCTCTTCCTTTTTAAAAGGACCCTCGTCGTATCTGGGGGACGCGAATCTATCGAAGTACCACGATGACTCGACAAAGGTATCCATGGTATCCGTTTCCCGCTTCGCAGGCCGGCCACACCGAGGACAATCCGTCTCGTAGAACGAGGGTGCGAATGGAAGAGGAGATTTTCCTCCCTCCTTGAGATCCAGATCGAGGGGAAGTACTACAGGGAGCTGATCCTCGGGAACCGGGACCTCCCCGCATTCAGGACAGTGCACAATAGGGATTGGTGCGCCCCAGTAACGCTGCCTGCTTATTCCCCAATCCTTGAGGCGATAGTTTACCGTCTTATACCCCATTCCCTTCTTCTCAAGATACTCAATAATACTATCCAAGGCCTCCATATTCGGCATTCCATCAAAGGGCCCGGAGTTCACCAACACGCCCTCATCCACATAGGCCTCGGTCATCTCATCCTCGGGGAGGTCTGTGTCCGGTGGTTTGATGACAACCCGAAGGGGCAAACCATACTTCTTTGCAAAATCAAAGTCCCTCTGATCGTGGGTGGGCACCGCCATAATGGCGCCCGTTCCGTACTCATAGAGCACGAAATTGGCAACATAGATGGGGATCTCCTCACCTGTTGCTGGATTCAGGCAATATCTTCCCGTGAAGACCCCCTCCTTAACCGTCCAATCCGCGGTCCGCATGAAGGTGTCCACCTTGAGGGTCCGCTCCACGAACTCATCCACCTCTTTCTCCTGCGGGTATCCCCTTGTCAACTCCCTCACCAGTGGGTGTTCAGGGGCAAAACAGAGGAATGTGGCTCCATATATCGTATCCTGTCTGGTGGTGAAGGTCTCTATCACATGATCGGAATCAACCACGGGAAACCGCAGGATGGCCCCGTGGCTCTCCCCGATCCAGTTCTTCTGCATGGTGAGCACCCGCTCCGGCCATCCCGGCAGTTTATCGCAGTATTCGAGCAACTCCTTGACATAATCGGTGATCTTGAGAAACCAACTATCCATCTCCTTCAGCACAACCTCTTGGTCGGTATGCCTCCAGCAGCATCCATCCACGACCTGTTCATTGGCCAGCACCGTCTGACATTGATCGCACCAATTCACGAAGGTCTTCTTCTTGTAGGCCAAGCCCTGCTCGAACATCCTCACGAAGACAAGCTGCTCCCACTTGTAGTACTCGGGGCGACAGGTGGCGATTTCCCTGCCCCAATCATAGCTGAAGCCCATCCTCTTGAGCTGAGAGCGCATGTAATCGATGTTATCGTAGGTCCATTTCGCGGGGTGGGTATTGTTTTCGATAGCGGCATTTTCGGCGGGCATGCCAAAGGCATCCCAGCCCATTGGATGAAGCACGTTGAATCCCCTCATCCTCTTGTAGCGGGCGACCAC
This sequence comes from Deltaproteobacteria bacterium, assembly GCA_003646935.1. Taxonomy (GTDB): domain Bacteria; phylum Desulfobacterota; class DSM-4660; order Desulfatiglandales; family B25-G16; genus B25-G16. The sequence continues at coordinate 5,688 of QMLW01000014.1, read as the reverse complement.
ATCCCCTATGGCATAGTTTCGCACGTGCCCCATATGAATCTTTCCGGATGGATAGGGATACATCTCAAGTAAATAGTACTTCTCCTTAAACCTATCCTCGCTGACCTTGAAATACCCTTCCTTCTCCCAGAAGGACTGCCATTTGACCTCTATATCCTGCGGCCTATACTTTTTCATTGCGTAACCCTCTGCTGTCATCAATAACAATCGTGTACTCCATCCGAGGATCGAGATAGCTCCTCAAGCTCTGCTGCAATGATTGCATATTGGAAAAAACCTCCTCCTCAACGGAGACAAGGATTTTTAGCGTAAAATCAACTGTGTCTGTCTTTCTCTTCTCATAGTGGTTCATAATACCGCGTATCATGGATTTCACGAATTTCTCGCAATCCTTTTTCGCCCCGTTGAATCGAGGCACCATGATACAGAATTCATGCACGTTGAGTCGATCAAGGGAGGATGATAGCCTCCTCGTAACGGCCGGCAGCATCCTACCGGAGAAATGGGAAATCGGCCCCAAACCGAAGAACAAGAGCTTTTCGGCCTTAATCCTCTCTTGTGGTGCAATGAGGATAAGCTCATCCCTCTTGCCGGTGATAAAATGGGCATCGATCAAAGGAGTTAATGAGCTGGCTAACTTATCGTTTATCTTGGAAAGGTATTCTTTTAGCAGGGAGGTATCTTCAAAGAGAAATACGACTATGGCCTGACACCATAGTTGATCCAAAAACCTGTGTGTTAGCCGTACATCCAGTTTCATAATGCATGTTACGTGATATCAAGGGATCTCGCTTGAGGTATCAAGGTGTGATAGATTTTATCTAAAATGCCGTTAATAAAGGCCCCTGACTCCTCGCTGCAGAACTTTTTTCCCAGATCCACCGCTTCATTAATCGTAACCTTCGGAGGGATATCGTCCCTGTAGAGCAGCTCATACAGTGCCATTCTCAATATAGTGCGGTCAACCTTCGCGATCCTTTCCAATCGCCAGTGCTGCGAAGCCTTGGAAAGCAACGCATCTAGCTCACCTATATGTGCATAAACCCCTTCCACCAGTTCCTTGGAAAAGGCCTTGATCTCCTGGGCGGCTCCGAAGTTAGTGCTGATCAAATCAAAGGCCGATGCGGGATCATCCCTTGTGAATTCAAGGTGAAAGAGGACCTTGATTGCAAGCTCTCTTGAGCGCCTTCTTCTTCCCATGGCCTTGACTCTCAGCTCACGCCAGCATCTTTTCAGAGAACGATACGGTATCGGGTTTAGTTTTCTTAAAACCTACGCAAGTGCCTGAAAAAGGCTTACCATCTCCAGGGCCGAGATAGCAGCATCCCAACCCTTGTTGCCGCTCTTTGCGCCGGCCCTCTCAATAGCCTGCTCCAAGGTGTCGGCGGTGAGAACACCGAAGGAAACCGGAATGGGGCTCTCCAGGGCAACAGAGGCTATGCCCCTTGAGACCTGTGAGCTGATGTAGTCGAAGTGTGGAGTAGCCCCCCGCACCACGGCCCCCAGACAGATCACGCAGTCGAATTCCTTTCTCAACGACAGCCTCTTAGCCATCGCGGGAATCTCAAACGCACCGGGTACCTTGGCAACCGTAATATTGTCCTCAGATGCCCCATGCCTTTTGAGGGCATCCAAGGCCCCGTCTAATAGCCTCTGACAAATAAAATCATTGAAGCGGCTCACTACAATGGCACATCTCACATCCTTTGCCGAAATTGCTCCCTCAATGAGTGTAGGCATGGGAATCCTCCATTCAATTCCTTACAAATATACTTTTGCGCAAAACGGGCACAAGTTCTTCCAATAATAGCTCCGTTGGCCAGTAAATTCGGAAATTCATAGATTATATTGACGCGCATATCCCAAATTCCACAATTCCTCAATTCTTAAGTCATCAATTCATGTTTATCCGGTTCAGGCTAGCTATTGATCTTCATGATATGTCCGAGCTTCTCGCACTTGGTTAGAAGGTAGTTCACGTTTTCTGGCCTGGGGGGAATCTCGATGGGCACCCTGTCGGTGATGGTTAAGTCATACCCCTCGAGGCCAACTACCTTCTTGGGGTTGTTGGTCATGAGCCTCATCCTCCTCACGCCCAGGGCGACGAGAATCTGAGCGCCTACTCCATAGTCCCTCAGGTCAGGCTTAAAGCCGAGTTCCTCATTCGCCTCAACCGTATCAAACCCCTTATCCTGCAGCGCATATGCCTTGAGCTTATTGGCAAATCCAATTCCGCGGCCTTCCTGCCTGAGGTATATCACAACCCCCAGTCCCTCCTGATCGACCATGTGCAGGGCCCGCTTCAATTGATCACCACAGTCACATCGAAACGAGCCGAACACGTCCCCGGTGAGGCATTCAGAGTGAACCCGAACAAGGATATCCTCTTCGGGATCAATCTCCCCCTTCACCAGGGCCAGATGCTCGCTGTTATCGAGTTCATTTCTAAATGCTATTGCCTTGAACTCCCCAAAGGGAGTAGGGAGCGTCGTTTCCGCCTCCTTGTGCACGAAGGACTCATATCTCATGCGGTAGGCAATAATATCGGCAATGGTGACCACGCGAAGGTCGTGTTTTTTCGCGAAGATATCAAGGTCGGGCCTCCTGGCCATGGTGCCGTCATCGTTCATTATCTCGCATATCACGCCAGCCGGCCTTAATCCGGCGAGCCGGGCCAAATCCACCGAGCCCTCTGTCTGCCCCGCCCTGAAGAGCACACCACCCCGACGGGACCTCAGGGGAAACACATGGCCGGGCTGAACCAGATCATCAGGTAAACTGTTATCATCCACGGCCGTAAGTATGGTATGCGCCCTGTCAGCTGCGGAGATACCTGTGGTTACTCCGTGCTTTGCCTCAATAGAAACGGTGAACGCGGTGCCAAAGCGAGACCGGTTATCCTGAACCATGAGAGGGAGCTTGAGACGCTCAACAATATCGGGATGCAGCGACAGGCACACGAGGCCCCTTCCGTATTTTGCCATAAAGTTTATATCCTCAGGGGTGACCTTCTCAGCAGCCATGGTCAGGTCGCCCTCGTTCTCCCTGTCTTCGTCATCAACAAGGATTATCATCCTGCCTTGACGTAAATCCTCGAGCGCATCCTCTATGTTACAGATGTCCATTACCCTCTCCAAAACCATACCTAATCAACATATCCCTATCGATACTCGATGGGGGTTCGTTAGGTATGGGCGTTGCTTCGCTTTTGACGAATTTTTCTATGTACTTCGAGATCATGTCTATTTCAATATTTACCTTATCGCCGGCCTTTTTTCGTACCAGGGTAGTCATCCTCACGGTCAGGGGAATAATAGCCACGGTAAAGGAGTCCCCCGTACATCGGTTTACCGTCAGGCTTATGCCATCCACGGCAATTGAACCCTTTTCAATCAGATACCTGCCAAGGGAAGGATCAATGCGGATTTGAATAAACCACGATCTACCCTGTCTATCGATTCTCTTCAATATGCCCGTGTCGTCCACATGGCCGCTTACGAGGTGTCCACCCAATCTGTCAGATAATCTCATCGCCCTTTCAAGGTTTACCATCCCGCCAGGTTTGAGCTCCCCCAAGGTGCTTCTTCGGAGGGTCTCTCCTGAGATATCGAGGTTGATAAGATTCCCCCGTATACCGGTGATGGTGAGACACACGCCATCGACTGCAATGCTCTCCCCGGGACGGCACTCCGAAAAGGAGGAAGGCACCTGTAAGGTAAGGGTGGCCTCCGACCCCACTCGCTTTATGTCTCTCGCCTCCCCGATAGCCTCAATAAGACCGGTGAACATTCTAAGTGCCTAAAATGTAAAGTGAGCTAAAGTGTCTAAAGTTATTCGTTAATCAGTGTTTGCTGCATATTTTAGGTATCTTTAGGTTACTAGACTGAAGGCTGAAGGCCTTTAGGTTGAAATTATTTACTTTTCAATGATCGATTTATCCCTAACAGTCTTCAGCCTATTCACCTACTTTTGGATACGCCTCAACCATGATGTCATCGTCAAACCTTCTCACCCTCGCTACTTGTAACTCCCAACAATCTTTTATTATATCACAACCTGGCCCTGTTGTGAACGGCACGCCGTTATCGCCGCCCAGCAGCTTTGGTGCTAAAAAAAGGTAATACTTATCCACGAGCCGTTCTCTGATAATTGTGGTGAAAATATTCGCACCGCCTTCTACCAACACCGAACATATGGACATCTTGGCGAGCTGATTGAGCAGATCTTTGAGGTCAACCCGGCCGTCCTTCACCTTACAGCGTAGAACCTTTGCGCCGAGCCCCTCTATCTTCTTTTTTCGATCCGCGCTTACCTTACTACCCGCGGCTATGCAGGTCAAGGTGGATGTTTCCCCTGTAAGAATCCTACTCTCCAACGGAACCCGCAAGTTCGTGTCAACGATCACCCTTACGGGATCCGGCGCAGGTCCCTTCCGCAGGTAGGCAGTCAGCAGTGGATCATCGGCTATTACGGTTTCAATCCCCACCATGATTGCATCGGAGGTTTTTCTCAGCATATGTACAAAGCGCCGGGATTTTTCGTTGGTGATCCATTTTGAATGTCCCGTGCGGGTAGCAATCCATCCATCAAGGGTGAGGGCCCCCTTCACCATGACAAAGGGTTTACCCTGGGTGACATACGTTATATAGGCCTCATTTGTCCTGGCGCACTCCTCCTTCATCACGCCGCATCTGACCTCAAGGCCTTGAGCGCGCAGGAACTCAGCTCCACCTCCCTTTACATGAGGGTTTGGATCACCGATGCCTACCACTACGGTGCGGATTCCGCTCTCCAGTATGGCCCTGGTGCACGGAGGAGTTCTGCCGTAATGGTTGCAGGGCTCGAGCGTCACATACAGCGTCGCCCCCCGTGCCCCTTTGCCCGCCTTGGCTATGGCCACTACCTCCGCATGAGGCGCTCCAGCCCTCTTGTGGTACCCGGAGCCGATAATCCGGCCATGTTTCACGACAAGCGCACCTACCACGGGATTCGGAGAGGTCGATCCAAGCCCTTTCCTTGCCAAGGAAAGGGCTTGCCTCATAAATCGTTCATCGGGGGACATAATTCTTTAGCTTACGAGGCCGAAGGCTGAAGGTTATTTAGTTTACAAAAATCGATTCCCTAAAAGCCCTCAGCCTTCAGCCTATTCACCTAACTGTTTGCTTATGCTAGCATCATGTTTGTGTAAACGCTATTTTTCCTCTCCCCCTCTCTCATCGAGGATTTCCTTCAGCTCAATCATGAATTCGTTGATGTCCTTGAACTGTCGATACACCGATGCAAACCTCACATATGCTACATCATCCCAATCCTTGAGTTTCTCAATCACCTTCTCACCGATATCTGAGCTCTGGATTTCCCTCTGGCCACTCTCCTGAAATTCCTGACCGAGGGAGTCAACGAAATCGTCGATCCTGTTGATGCTGATCGGCCTCTTCTGGCACGCCTTCTGGATGCCCGCCCTGATTTTCTCGTGGTTGAAAGGCTCTCTTCTTCCATCCTTCTTCACCACCATGGGGAGCATCGTCTCCACCTTCTCATAGGTGGTAAAACGCTTCTTACACGCAAGACACTCCCTTCTCCGTCGTATCATTCTCCCGTTTTTCCCTAGCCGGGAATCGATAACCTTGTTCCCTGTCTTTCCACATAACGGACATTTCATAGCTGCAACCTCTCTCGTTCTATGTT
>QMLW01000013.1 GCA_003646935.1 Deltaproteobacteria bacterium | reverse complement strand
CTTCCTTGAAGCTTTGGGCAGCTCCTCCGTCATTCGCCCAGCACACAAACGACATAAAAAGCCTCAAGCCCAGCAACGAGGAGATCAAAGAAGCGGTTCGGTTTGTGTTAAGCGTCGACAATACCGAGCCAAGAAGAGACGATTTAGAAATAGTTCTTAGAAAAATAGGGTTTCATGGACATGAATTCATTTCAGGCAATAACAAATAGGGCAAACCAACTGCTCCGCAGGGCTTGGGTTAATCTCGGCCTGCCCTTTTATGTGCCAATGGTAAATGAAAAAAAAGAGGGCATCATAGACATAGAAGCTCTGCTGCTCGCCACGGTTCTTTTCATGGGGCAGGATCGAATAGTCACCGATGTACCCGCATGGATAGCTCGCTTCCAGGATCTTATCAACCATCAAAAATTGAAGTCTATATTACAGGCCTCGCCTGAAAAACACAGGATGACTATCCTTGAAAGCGTGAAGCAAGATTCATTTCAAGCAACGCCAAACACCTTTAAAAAAATCTTCGGGCTCCAGGAACATCCCATAAAAACGTTGATTGAAACAATTGAATCCAGGAAAGGGAAGCTGAATTCCGTTGATCATGTGGCTCAATCCTCGATTATGATCAACAACAGACTTCTCTACGGTACCGGCTTTCGTGCTGATGTAATCACCATCACTCAGATAAGAAATCACAAGCTAAATGGCAAACGGCTATCGGATCTATTGTGTACAGCCAACTCCACCATATCCCGTATCCTCAATGACCTGAAGGCATGTAAGTTCATAAACCAGGAACACGAAAGAGTGAAGAACACAGATACTTATCCCGGCATGTTCATATCCTCCCACACACTCCGGAATCTCTACGACATCCTCGATGCGGAGGAATTCCGATCAGACGAACTTAAAAAAGCGGCATACGAAAGCCTTGACTTCAGGCATGACCAATTTGGAAGACAGCTGCTAAAAGGTTAAATGTAGGTTAAGGGGTTCCCCGTTGAACCTTTGAACCATGAACCCTGAACATTGAACCTTTGGATTATATTTCAACCTTTGAACCCTGGCTGGAATCCCCCTTTACACAGTCAATCTCAACCCTTGAATGCTAAACTTTGAACTTTGGAACCGCTCACAGCATGTGAGCATTAAATTCTTGTCCTTGACAGGCAACTCTTGTGATGTATAATGTAGATGTATACATTATTGGAGGTGCCATATGGTACGAACGCAGATATACCTGACAGATCATCAGCGCGAGGAATTGGCGGCTCTTGCCAAAACTGTTGGGAAAAAGCAAAGCGAGCTCATTCGAGAGGCCGTTGATCGTCTCATTGATGAACAGAGCTACCATAAGCGGAAGGCTATATTAGGTGAGGCTGCCGGAATGTGGAAGGACCGTGAGGATCTTCCTGATTTCAGAGCAATCCGTTCCGAATGGGATAGGGATTGATCATGGCCAGGGCAATACTTCTGGACACAGATGTTCTCGTTGATTTCTTTCGAGGGTATAGCAAGGCGGTTGCCTTGGTCAACGCCAACTCCTCCCGGATCATCTTGTCATCCATCGTGGTTGCGGAGTTGTATGCTGGAGTTAAAGGTGATGCTGAGCAAGCCATAATCGATAAGTTTGTCTCTTTATTCCGAGTTATTCCTTTAGATGTCAAAATCGCGGAGGCCGGGGGACTATACAAACGGGATTACGGCAAGTCGCACGGAGTTGGGCTTGCAGATGCCATCTTGGCCGCTACCGCAGAAATGGAAAATGCGGAATTAAAGACTCTGAATATCAAACACTACCCTATGCTAAAGGGCCTATCACCCCCCTATACTAAATAAGAGGCCAACAGTTTATTCCAGTGGCTCTGTCCTGTTAAATTTTGCAAAGCTATTTAACCGTGGCGTGCCTCGTTAAATTTCGCAAAAGTGCTATTTAACTGAAGGGTGCCTGACCCGGACCAAAATCCTGTGTTCGAGGGAATGATAGAAAAACGCCAGAAGCCAAACACCCTGCCAGCGCTATGGAAATCACGATTCCCTTTCTCATATCCCCCCTCACTTTTTAAAATTCCCCACTGCTTCCAGCGTGCGATGAATTCAAATGAAACGTTAAAATGCTTTCGCCATATAAGCGATAACATCGCTTTAGCGAAAATCGCGTAACAACTTTAGGTCCAAGAAAAAAGTAAGGATGGCATTCTTGCGGAGGCAGAATTGAAAATCAAAATCGTAATCGGACATACTGTACTTAAAGCTACGATGTATGAAAGTCCAACAACAATCGATTTCTTATCAATGCTGCCACTAACCATAAAACTAGAAGACTATGCAAAAACTGAAAAGATAAGCTAAGATATCAGAAGAAGTGTCCAACAATTCCTTGCACCACGACTTGCGGGCAACGCCGCAAGTCGTGGTGCAAGGAGCGAGAAGCCCGCAAGCGGGTGGACTCAGTCGTTAGTTTTCAGATGAAGATAAAAATATATTTTCTCATTGTGAGTTCCTTAATAATCTTCGTTTGTAATAATTCGCCGAAATCCTATGCCGTTTTTGATTACGAAGATTTCGACCCGAAAGCAATGGCCTGGGAAAAAATAGGAATGCAATGGTGGCAATCCTATTCCTTTAATCGAACTTATAATGGATCATAGGAGAAGGAACTCAAGAACATCAATGATATCACCGAGGATCTGATGGGACTAAAAATTGTGTAGACGTAAATGAAAGGCTTTTCAGATTTGGGTAATGTGTAGTGAATAGATGGCCTTACCCTCCGCCCGCTTCCTGTAGATCAAATCTTTTTCCTCAAGGTATATCAGGTGCGCGATTGCCTCCCCTGTGGCAAACCACTTCTGGCTGACAGGAAACAAATCCCAGGATTCGCAGATAATATCCCAGCTCATCTGCGATGCCACCTGAAAGGCATTCTCAGGCCCTTTCTCTAAGATTAAGAGCACCTCTTCAGCCCTCTTCCTGTGGTGGTGTTTCAGCTCCTGAATCCTCTGTCTGCAATTAGTAAGAATAGCCCGATGGCCGGGCAATACCAGCTCGACGTCCAGTTCATAGACCTTGTCCAGGCTGAGAAGATACTCACGGACGGGATTCCAGTCATCGGACCACGATTGAATGTTGGGCGTGATGTCACCGAGTATGTGATCTCCAGAGAAGAGAATCCTCTTGTCCGGCTCAAAAAGACACATATGGCCTCTCGTGTGGCCGGGCGTCTCTATGCACAGAAACCTGTAGCGCCCAATTTCTATGGTATCTCCCTGGTTCACAATGCTCAGCGGCATATCAAGTCGTGCGCCGTATCTATATCCTGGATGATTCCGGAGGGCTGACTGGAGTTCTCTTTCAGGGAAACCATGCATGCGAGCAGCGGCGACCATCTCATACCACACGCCGCCCCGTGCGTGCCGTTGGGCGTCAGGCTGATTGAAATAAACTCGGGAGGTATTTGTGACAAGGCTTGGCACGAGGGCAAAGTGATCAGCATGCAGATGGGTAATAAAGAAGTCCGCGTCCCTCAGCTTCAAACCCAGCTTGCGCAATCCTGTGTGCATGGCATCCATACACTCTTTTCGATTCAATCCCGTATCAATAATAAGGCTTCTGACCGAGTCCCTGATCACATATGAGTTGATGGCCTTCAGGGGATTTCCAGGAAGGGGAATCTCTATTTTGTAAATATCCGGTAGAATCTCTTCAATCATTTCGTAAGAACGCTGCCTGGCTAGAACGTCTCTATTTCCTCCACAGCCATTTATACCACATGCTTCACCTCAATGTTGCTCTCAGGGAACACCTCGGCTATTGCATCAAAAGGCTCACCTGAGGTGAAGACTTCGGCCTATCCCCAAATGCGCCAACCTTTCCGTGCCGCTGCATCAAGACGGATGTTCGCCACCTGAGGATTTATTTGATATTGGGGACCGTGCGTGAAGAAGCAACGACTCTGACCCCATTTACGCGCATGAGACCCGCGTCGTGCTTACCAGAAAGTCAATTGCTGCATATGCTCTGGATAGTAATTCCGACAATCCATGGCAAGATCTCCCATGCAGCAATAAGGGAGCGAGCCAAATAAAAGCCTTCGAATTCTAGTCCTTTTCCTTGGCGCCCTTATACTTGATAAGGAAGATACACTTCTTGCACTTTGGAAGGTCGCTCGGCTCTTTCTGCCAGGATCTATCACCACCCCTTCCACAAAGGGACACGCTCTCCCCCTTGGGGACCGCATGTCTTTTCGGAAAGCCAACCTGGGACAGCCATTCAACCACCATACTGCCTCCTTTAACCTTTTTTGGCTCCTGATTGCTCTTATCCAGCTTTCCCAAGGCCTGCTCCAGCGGTATCTTTCTCGGTCTTGCCATGATTATCTCCACCTCCATGTAAACTCTTGATTGCCATGGCCTTCACATGCGTTTCATCCTCCCGAACCTTATCGAGCGGACAAAAGCACCTGCCCTGGTATACTCCGGTTATCAAAACTATTGATACAGTTCAATTACCTCTCTCACCGCCGAAATGCTAGCAACGCCTTTTTCCCCGCCGTTTAAAATCACAACCGATGCGCAGGGTCTAGGTCTTCGCTCGTAACTATCAGGCCAACAATCGGCAGGCATTCTATACCATGTTTTTTACGCCAAGGAAAGCAGATAGAGCATAAAATACTCAAAAGGGGGATTCTCAAATAAAAGTATACCCTACTCGTTTTTTATTAATACTATTTTCATCCTATGAAAATTCCGTATAACAAGCATCTCTGCCTATGCCATTCTGCTAAGCCTTTGTATGCGGGCTTTCATGTGCCTTAGGCTTTGAGGTCTTCGGGCCCGTGGACCGGGGTGTGGCAACGCACCTTTTAGATGACGTCCACCCCAAAAAACGCCCTCTCCCCCACAGCAGCCCTGTTTTTCCTTGACACGGGCACGGCATTCATGTTCAATGCACGGGAAACCCACCGTCTGTGTGGGTTGGTGACGGTGTTTTGCTGGCCCAGGACCGGCACCTGCACGAGGATCCCTCTTCTCAGGGCAGGGTGTGGCACGGCCCGGGGCCACAGGGAAAAGGAGATTGTGTGCATGGCAGAGGGAACGGTTAAGTGGTTCAGCGAGAAGAAGGGATATGGGTTTATAAGCCAGGACGAGGGCAACGATGTCTTCGTCCACTACTCCTCCATCGTGATGCCCGGCTTCAAGAAGCTCACCGAGGGCGACCGGGTGAGCTTTGAGGTGGAGGAGGACAACCGAGGGCCCAAGGCAAAGAACGTCCAGGTCCTGTAGTTCCCCGAGACACGACCAGTGTGAGGGTATCTAGTTCGACGATTCAAGGATACCTCCTCCCGTATCGTCAACGAGCTGAGTGAAAAGTGGGTTCATATCAGCCTGCTCGCTCCTCAGCGCCACGCTCTTGACACTGACTGCCCCACCTCACGAGCGCTGTGATGGTGAGGGGGGTGATTCGTGCCCCCTCATGAGGGGGTGGTGGTTCGGTGTGTGATGGAGCCGGACACCCGTATTCCTCATCATTTTCCCATCACCCCTGTTTGAACTCCCCTTCCAGCCGATGGAGGAGCATGCCATAGGCCTTTTGGCCCCGCATGAAGCTCGCGAGCCGAAAGAACTCATTGGGCGAATGGATGCGCTCGTCCCGAAGTCCAAAGGCAAACACGATGGTGTACGCCTTGAGGTGCTGCAGGAACAGGAAGTTGACCGGGACGGTCCCCCCGGATCGAATCCGATAGGGCTCCCTGCCGTAGATATCACGCAGGACTCCCCCGGCAATATAAAGACCTGGATGATCAGCGGGAACGAGATAGGGCATTGCCCCTTTTTCTGCCACAGTGGTGGTTGCCTTCACGCCTTCCGGTGCCACCCGATTCACGTGACGCACGAGCAAATCGACGATTCGGGAGGGATCCTGATCGGCCACGAGCCGACAGGTGATCTTCGCATGGGCCGTGCTGGGAAGGACCGTTTTCATGCCCTGCTCCTGAAATCCGCCGTATATGCCATTTACCTCCAGGGTCGGCCGAGCCCAGGCACGCTCATGGCTGGTGAACCCAGGCTCGCCGAAGAGGCGCTTGGCCCCGGTCTCCCTGAGATAATCGCCCTCGTCGAATGGCACGCGAGCCATCTGCTCCCGTTCTTCATTGGTCAGCGAACGAACGTCGTCGTAGAAGCCTTCCACGGTGATCCGCCCGTCAGCATCGTGCATGGAGTCAATTATTCGAGCCAGCGCGTGGATCGGATTCGCAATGGTGCCGCCGTAAACCCCCGAATGCAGGTCATGGTCAGGCCCCTCCACATCGAGAAATACCGCCACAAGCCCACGGGTGCCCAGGATCAGGGCCGGCTGATCTTCAGCCCACTGACCGCCGTCGGCGCTCACCACCAGGTCGCAGTTCAAGAGATCTTTGTTGGCGGAGATGAAATCCGGTAATTGGGGGCTGCCGATCTCCTCCTGGCCCTCAAAGAGGAACTTCACGTTGACCGGCAAACTCCCCAGGGTTTTGAGCATGCCCTCGGCCACGGTGATGGGGATAAACATGTTGCCCTTATCATCGCTCGCACCTCTCGCGTAGATGCGATCATCCTTTATGACAGGTTCAAAAGGCGGGCTCTCCCACAAATCGATGGGATCCACAGGCTGAACGTCGAAATGGCCATAGATCAATACCATGGGCTTACCAGGGGCGTGGAGCCAATCGCCGTAGACCACGGGATGACCACCGGTCGACATTATGTGAACGGACTCAATCCCCGCCTCTGCCATACGAGCCTCAATCCATTCAGCCGCCTTGTATACGTGCTGCCTATGATCGGCCAGGCCGGAAATGCTCGGAATGCGCAAGAACTCCTCGAGCTCACGGATAAATCGATCTTTATGTTCATCGAGGTATGCCTCCCAGGTATCCATGCGATGTACCTCCTTTCGTTGTTAAAAAATTGCTTTGCAATTTTATAGAACGCGGCTTCGCCGCTCTAAAACCCGCCTGCCTCGCCTAAGCGAGAGCGATGGCGGGCAGGTCTATCTTTGTGTCCATGGCCCAGACCTGGCTTGCAATGAATTTATATATCGAATTCATAAGATACATAATTCAGCGCTCCCATTATATGCAGACACTTGCGCCAGGGCGGGCTTGGTGCCTGGTGGCTACATAAACAGTTAGTTTTTTCAGGATAACTTTTCACTGATAAAAAAGCTTGACAATCGAAATGTATTCCTTTATTAATACAATAGCAACCATAGAGATACCATGCGCTAATATATTATGAAGCTCACCGATCAAAACACGAAAGACATTATCAGGATAACGGGCACCAGGCCGTTTTACCCGTGGCTCGTCCCGATGGTAGGTAATCTTAAACTACCGGGCCTGATAATGCCATAGTGTTATTGAGACGATTTACAAAACCCGTTATCAGGTCCGCCTGATAACGGGTTTTTTAGTGTACGGAAAGGAGCAAAGAGATGGAGGCAAAAAGGGAAGGGATCGAATCCACAACAAATGAATCGGTACAGGGGGAAGCCGTTACCTGCTCGAAGTGCGGTCAATTACTGAGACACCCTCACGAGTGGGTAAAGGGAGAGAACGGTACGATTATCTGTGCAATGTGTTACCGAGAGCTCCTTTATCCGAACAACAACGATCGCTCCATGGAATTGTTTGACTAAGAACATAGGTGCATTCTCACCTTGTCGATTTGCATAAAATCGTGGGATGATTTTATGCGCATTAAGTACATTACTATACCGTACCGAGAGTGGGACTGAAAAACCCGTCTGCCTCGCCTTTCGTCTTGCATGGAGGACGGCAAGAACAATTCCTTACTGCCAAGCCATCCTGTACTGAGAGGGGATACGATCGTGGCTACGAATTTCAAAATCGCTTCACACAGAAACGGTGGTACCCTTCTCCTGAAATTGGCAGGGGATTTTGATGGAACCTCTACCAACGAACTCCTGTCATAAAAAGGCTTGACAAGTGCGAATTAATTACTTATCTAAATAATCTACATATCATTACATGATGACACAACAATGAAGGTCATACCTCAAAACATGATAGGCATTATCAGAGCAGCGGGGATGCGTAAGACTTCCCTGTTGCTCCTCCTTACAGTAGGTAGCTTGAAACTACCGGGCCTGATAATGCCATAGTGTTACTGAGACGATTCACAAAACCCGCTATCAGGTCCTCCTGAGAGCGGGTTTTTCTATTGCACTGGGCAAGGAGTATCAGGTCCTAGCCGATGGAACATAGAGCCCCAGAAAAACAAAGGGGACAAGGAAAGCAAATGAGAGCCGCTCTTGATGGAATTGTTGCAGTGGTGGGAAACTACGGCAGCGGCAAAACCGAGGTTTCGGTCAACCTCGCGATGAGGGGCAGGAGCCAAGGCCTCAAGGTGAGCATTGCTGATCTCGACGTGGTGAATCCCTACTTTCGGACCCGTGAAGCAAGGGGCGTGCTTTCCGGGTTGGGAATCGAGGTGATCGTACCGCCTGAAAAGTATCTTCAGGCCGATCTTCCCATCCTAAACCCCGCCATAGCCGGCATGATTCGCCGGCCCCGGCAGCTCACGCTGCTCGATGTGGGAGGCGATGGTGTAGGCGCGAGGGTACTCGGTGCGCTCGCTGATTCGCTCAGCAGCACGCCCGTGCACGTCCTGCAGGTAGTCAACCCCTTTCGACCCCATACGGAAACGGTGGAAGGGTGCCTGAGCGTGCGGGATGGGATCGAGAAGGCCTCGAGGATGCTCATCAGCGGCATCATAGGCAACGCACACCTGATAGATGAAACCACGGTGAATGACATCTACAGGGGCTATGACTTCGTGCAGGCCTTATCCGAGATAAGCGGATTGCCCCTCGAATACATTGCCGTTGCCGATGAGCTGCTCGGGAGATTAGATAAGGAGTATTTTTCATGCCCGCTCCTGCCCGTTAGGCGGCAGCTTGTTCCGCCGTGGAAAAGGGCTTGCCCAATTTAGTGAAAATCAAAGCGAGTGAAAGAGGATGAACTACGTATACTATATCGATCGCGATAGATGTAAGGGGTGTGGGCTATGCGTGGCGGTGTGTCCAAAAAAAGTGCTTGAGATCTCCGATGAGGTCAATACCAAGGGCTATTTCCCCGTTTATCAGGCCCACCCCGAGGACTGCGTTTTCTGCGCAACGTGCTGCATAATGTGCCCAGACGTGGCACTCACGATCACCGAAGCTGCCGAAGAGATGGCGCAATAGGTATGAGGGAAGGAGTAAGTATGGGAAAGGTATTAATGAAGGGAAACGAGGCTATTGGTGAAGCAGCAATCAGGGCCGGGTGCCTTAACTACTTCGCCTACCCGATTACCCCCCAATCTGAGGTGGCAGAATATCTCTCTCGCCGGCTTCCGGAGGTTGGTGGAGTCTTTTTGCAGGGGGAGAGCGAGGTGGCGGTTTCATATATGATCTTCGGCGCCGCGGCCTGCGGCGAGCGGGTGTTCACCACCTCCTCAAGCCCGGGGATCAGCCTCATGAGCGAGGGAATCAGCTACATCGCGGCTGCCCAGTGCCCGGCGGTATTCGTCAATATCATGCGGGGCGGACCCGGGCTTGGCGGCATCCTCCCCTCCCAGGCAGACTACTTCCAGGCAACCAAGGGTGGAGGACACGGCGATTACCGGCTGCTCGTGATGGCGCCCGCAGGCGTGCAAGAGGCTGTTGAGATGGTGATGAGGGCCTTTCCCCTCGCGGAGGAATACCGGAACCCGGTGATAATCCTCGGCGACGGTCTGATCGGCCAGATGATGGAGCCCGTGGAGTTTCCCGATCACCTCAGCTCCAAGCCGAGCAATAAGGATGAGTGGGCCACCAACGGGATGGCGACCCGAAAGAGCGGGAGGCCCAATATAGTAAGGACCCTTATCTTGGACCCGAATACGCTCAATGAACACAACCTGCACCTGAAGGAGAAGTACGAGCGTATGAAGCGAGATGAGGTCAGGTATGAGCCGTACAACCTCGAAGCCGACTACAGGGGGCTCATCGTGAGCTATGGCACCATGAGCAGGGTATGCAGGAGCGCCATCGATGCCCTGAAGGAGCAAGGCGTTGAGGTGGGAATGGTGCGGCCCCAGACCCTCTTCCCCTTCCCTGAGAAGGCCATAGAGGAGGCCGCTTCAAAGGAGAGCTGCGAGGTGGTGGTGAGTATCGAGATGAGCATGGGGCAGATGGTGGAGGATGTTGAGCGGAGCGTAAGGGGAAGGCGTCCGGTCGAATGGTACGGCACGTGTGGGGGCGATGTCCCAACTCCGGAGGAGATCATGGAGGCAATGAAATCCTTCATGAGCTCAGAAAGCCCTCACCTAGTTCATTCCTCTACTGGGTGAACGATGAATCCTTTTGATGAGGTTTCCGCATCGCCCCCAGTGGATAAGGAGATGAGATAATGGGAAAGGAATTCACAAGGCCACAGGCACTCTCTGAACAGCACACCCACTACTGTCCGGGGTGCACCCATGGGATCATTCACCGGCTTATCGCCCAGGTGATCGACGAGCTAGGGGTGCGTGGTCGTACCGTGGGCATTGCCCCGGTCGGCTGCGCGGTGCTGGCCTACAATTACTTCACCTTTGATTTTCAGGAAGCGGCCCACGGCCGCGCACCTGCAATGGCCACCGGCATCAAACGCGTTCGGCCCGACCTCATGGTGTTTACCTACCAAGGGGACGGTGACCTCGCGAGCATAGGAATGGGCGAGATCGTTCACGCGGCGAACAGGGGCGAGAAGTTCACCACCATCTTCGTAAATAACACCGTGTACGGCATGACCGGTGGCCAGATGGCGCCGACCACCATGCCGGGCCAACGGACCACGACCTCACCGTTAGGTCGCAACATCGATGAGATCGGCATGCCCCTCAAGGTGGCAGAGCTTCTCTCCACGCTGGAAACACCCGGCTATATCGAGAGGGTCACGGTGATAAAGCCGAGCTACATCGTCAGGGCCAAGAGGGCTATAAAGAGGGCCTTTACCTACCAGCTCCAGGGCCGATGCTTCAGCCTGGTTGAGGTGGTGAGCACCTGCCCCACCAACTGGGGCCTCACCCCTATGGAGGCCGTAAACTGGACAGCGGATGTCTTGCTTCCGTACTACCAGTTAGGAGAATACAAATCACCTGATACCCGAGAGGAGGGATAAATGCAAACCGAGGTAATGTTTGCCGGGTTTGGGGGCCAGGGGATCTTGCTGAGCGCCAAGATCCTTGCCCATGCAGCTTTGGAACAAGGGCTCGATGTGGCCTGGGTGCCCTCCTACGGTCCTGAGATGCGTGGAGGAACTGCTTACTGTATGGTGGTGATGAGCGATCTGCCGATCGGCTCTCCTGTTATCAGGAACCCCCTCCATCTCGTCGCCATGAACCTCCCCTCACTGGAGAAATTCGCGCCCACGGTGAAACCGGGGGGCGTAATACTGGTCAACAGCTCGCTGATTCCCCACGGCTCCGGTCGCGGTGATGTTCGCGAGCTCCTCGTGCCGGTCAATGAGATCGCCATCAAGCTGGGCAGCGTCAAGTCCGCGAATATCGTGGCCCTTTCCGCCTTTGTCTCCCGCAGTAAGGTCGTCGATTACGATACCCTTATTCGCTGCATCCAGGAGGAATTTGCGCAAAAAAAAGATCTGATCTCCCTCAACCTGAAGGCCGCTGAGGAGGGAAGAAAGCTGACCTACCTCTGCTCTCTGTGAGCCCTCAAAACGAGATCCCTTGAAATGCTACTGCCCTTCAGAGCGGTGCCTTGCTTAAGATTTCCCCTTGACAATCGACTTTTACCAGGCTATAAGACAACTATGAAAATAATGGTTGAAAGTACCTTTACTGCGGTTTTAAAGAGCTGGTGGTGGCCTATCTCCTGGTAGGGGGTGAGTCCACCGATACCGGCATAATAAGGTAAAACCAATAAACCGTGGGCCACTTCCTGAGGGCCCGCGGTTTTCTTTATAGGCAGCCTAGGCCGTGGGTTGATAGAACCCACGGCCTTTTTTATGGCAGATCGTAAATCTCAAAAAAAGGATAAATAAGGAGGTGAGCAATGGGCAGACAAGGAGCTAACACCACATCGAACTATGGGGGGATACCACAGGACAGCGATGTTACGTGCGCGAAATGCGGCCGAACCGCGAAGCCATCCCATGGATGGGTAACGAGTGCTGATGGTGCCATCTTGTGCACGGAGTGTCACCGAGATCTCATCTCAGAGCGCATCGATGATCGCCATGCGGAGATGTTCGGGCATGAAATGGCTCGCTATTTCTCCTCCCTGCGCTATAGATGCAAGCCAGGTGGAAAAGATGGAAATGAATCGGATTCTTGATTCCGCCTGTTTCTTATCGATAAGAAACAACAAATAGCACCCTTCATTTATTGGCCATATGGGGTACGGCTACCTTTGGCCTGCACGTATCCTCGTATCAAGGGATGCACACCCAAAACTACACGATACGAAATCCAACTTACATGGATCGCTGGTCTGGTTTCAATGAGCATCAAGCAATCCAGGGTAAGGTTTCAGCCATACAATCACGTTTCTTCCTTGCCTTTCCCTCTTGGACTGGTACACGTAACTAGCGAAGCTCCACCTCAAACCAACAAGTAACGAGTGGATTAAAATATGACTCAAATTGATTTAGTCATGTGGCTCAAGGCGCAGGGCGTAAGGCGCAAGGATTAGGGCAAATTTTACAATCAGAGAATGTTTACCCTGTGCCCTGTGCCTTTGGCCTATTCGAATATCATCATAAATCAATAATAAAACTTGACACAAATGGTAAGATCTTCGTTTATATAGACGGTTAGCATCGGTTATTTATTGAAAGTGCTTGATTGGAAAAGGAGGAATATCATGGAGAAGACCACCTTAGGTCCACAGGCGTTGCTGTACCCCATGCCTGCCGCGTTGATCGGCGCCCAAGTAGATGGCAAGCCAAACTATATGACCGCGGCGTGGTGTGCGATTGCGGCACTCAAACCCCCGTCCGTGGCCGTTGCCATTCGCCGGTCGCGGTATACCCTGAAGGGAGTAAGGGAACAGGGAACCTTTTCCGTGAACGTTCCCTCCTCGACTATGGCCAAGGAGGCCGATTATTGTGGCCTCTACTCCGGCAAAAACAGGGATAAATCACGTTTATTTACCGCCTTTTACGGTGAGCTTAAAACCGCGCCTTTAATCACGGAGTGCCCGTTGAACCTGGAATGCAAGGCCATTCATTTCCTTGATCTTGGGAGCCATACGCTCGTTGCAGGAGAGATCATGCAAACCTATATCTCAGGGGACTGCCTCACGGATGGTAACGTAGATCCAGGGAGGATCGATCCCCTCATCTTTATCTCCGGCGCGAGCAAATACCATCGACTTGGGGATGAGATCGCCCCGGCCTTTGCGATCGGCAAAGACTGATACAGGGGCGGGGCCGCGTAAGCCCACCCCCTTTCTTATGATGAGCTG
>QMLW01000012.1 GCA_003646935.1 Deltaproteobacteria bacterium | reverse complement strand
TTATCTGGGTAGAGGGGGAGATCTCGAATTTCTCCTCTCCATCCTCGGGTCACTTCTATATGAGCCTAAAGGATGAACATGCCCAGATTAGGACGGTGATGTTCAGGCCCCAGGCCCGCTATCTTAAATTCACCCCCGAAGACGGCATGATGGTGATCGCCAAGGGCAGAATAGGGGTATATGAACCCAGGGGGGAATATCAAATCATCCTCGATTATCTGGAGCCTCTTGGGGTGGGGGCACTCGCCGCAGCATTTGAACAGGTGAAGAGAAAACTCGCCCTCGAGGGGATATTCGATGAGGATCAAAAGAGGCCTATCCCTTTTCTGCCTCAGAGGATCGCGGTGATTACCTCCCCCACCGGCGCGGCGATCAGGGACTTCCTGCGTATCTCCTACCGAAGGATGCACAACCTGGATATCACCATCGTCCCAGCGAGGGTCCAGGGTGATGAAGCAGCGCGTGATATCGTGGAGGCCCTTGAGTTGGTCAACCGAGAGCTCGAGGATATCGAGGTGATCGTGCTGACACGAGGTGGGGGTTCCCTCGAGGATCTCTGGCCCTTTAACCAGGAAGAGGTGGCCTATGCACTACGGCGCTCGCGTATCCCCGTTGTCTCCGCAGTGGGCCATGAGGTGGATCTCACCATCTCCGATCTTGCAGCGGACCTCAGGGCTCCCACCCCCTCGGGTGCGGCTGAACTGCTCGTCAAGGAACAAGAAGCCCTTATCAGAGATCTCAAGGCCCTCTCCTCCCGGCTTGAGATAACCATGGAGGGTATGCTGGCGAAGGCCAGGCATACCATGGAAAACCTCCGTGCTCGGATTCGAGACCCGCGACGAGCCCTTGCGGATACCTGGCTCAGGCTTGATGACCTCTACGACCGTGTGCTCACCATGGCAAAGGGCTTCATCAGAGACAAGACCGCAGAGCTTACATCCGTCAATGAAAGGTTGCTGTTGAACAGCCCATCCCATGCCATTACCATGCGATCGCAGGAAACGGCCTTTTACAGGAGATCCCTTGCTCAGGCAATCACGGGGTATCTGGATGGGAAAAAAAGGGACGCCCTCGCCTTCACCGAGAAACTCGACTCCTTGAGCCCCCTCTCCATACTGAAAAGGGGTTACAGCATCACACGAAAACTGCCTGATATGTCCATCATCAAGGACTCCGCCCAGGTGAGCCCCGGCGATACAATCAGTGTCCTGCTGTCCCGCGGCTCGATCAGCGGCGTGGTTAAAGATACCAAGAAGGGAGACTGAAGTGGCCTTTAATTGGGAACAAAGCCTGCTGATGCTTGTACTACTCGCGGTTTTTCTTCTCTCGCCTTTAGATGCGCTCCCCCTCACCGGATCAGATATCGAACTCAATCCATCGGCGTTCGGGCAGGGCGAAGTGGCCCTTCTTTCAATACGACAGAGGGAAAGGGTCAGGCCCAAGGTGACGTGGAGGGGAAAGGATATTGCCGTGTTTCTCGATGGATCGAACAGCATGTGGGCCGCTTTTCTCGGGGCGGATTTGACTACCGTGCCGGGAAGGTATACACTAAAAATAAGGTACGGTGATGATGTGCTTACCAGGCGAATCCCGGTGATTTCAAAGGATCACGGCATCAGACGGTTCAAGGTCCCCAAGGAGATGGAGGCGCTTGACGACCCAACGCTGGAAAGGGTGCGGAAAGAGTCGAAGGTGATGATGGAGCTCTTCTCACATTCCCGCGTTCAACCGCTCTGGTGGGGGAGGTGGATAAGCCCCGTAAGCGGGGCCATGGTGAGCCCATTCGGATGTAGGACGTTCATCAACGATCTGGAAAGGTCTCCCCATTCAGGGGTCGACCTGAAGGCGGCAGAGGGCACATCGATTAAGGCCACCAATAGGGGGCAAGTGGTCCTGGTAGCGGATCAATTCTTCGGCGGCCTGAGCGTTGTCATCGATCACGGGGGAGGCATTCACAGCATGTACTTCCACTTGAGCGAGGTCTCTGTAGCTTCGGGAATGCTAGTGGAAAGGGGAGATCTCATAGGGCTTGCAGGCTCATCGGGAAGGGCTACAGGCCCTCATCTCCACTTCGGGATTCGCCTCAACGGCGAGAGGGTGAACCCCTTGAGCCTCATAGAGCTAAGCGCGGGATTAGGGCGGTGATGGAAGAGAAAAAATTTGAAGATGCCTTGCGGGAACTCGAGGATATCGTGAAACGCTTGGAGAGCGGCGATCTCCCCCTAGAGGAATCGCTCAAGATCTTCGAGCAGGGGGTTACCTTGTCGAGGTATTGTTTTCAGAAACTGGAGGAGGCGGAAAAAAGGGTATCCATTCTGATGAAAGACGATGGAGGCGTGAAGAGAGAGCCCTTTGATACGGGCGAGGGTGAGGATGTCAAAGGGGATTGAAATATATCTGGATAAAAAAAGGACCATTGTTGACAAGGCACTGGAAAAGTTCATGCCCCAACCGTCCGGCCTGGCCAGTGAGATGATTACCTCAATGAACTACAGCCTCTTTGCCGGGGGAAAGAGACTCAGGCCCATCCTTTGTATCGCCGGCGCCGAGGCAGTCGGGGGATGCGCTGATAATGTGCTCCCGGTAGCTTGTGCACTTGAGCTTATCCACACCTATTCGCTGATCCACGATGATCTTCCCGCAATGGACAATGATGATTTCCGCAGGGGAAAGCCCACCAACCACAAGGTATTCGGGGAAGCAGTAGCCATTCTGGCAGGAGACGGCCTCCTGACGCTTGCGTTCAACCTGATGGCGCGGCATGGGACCGAAGGCGGTAGCAGGGAAGGCGTCCTGATGCGGGTTATCGATTTGATCTCCCATGCCGCCGGTTACAAGGGAATGGTGGGCGGACAAACGGCGGATATCGCCTATGAGGGGAAGGAGCCTGATCCCGCGGTTGTGCACTATATCCACAGGCACAAGACCGGTGCCCTAATAGCGGCATCGGTTACCTCAGGGGCTATCCTTGCCGGGTGCAACGAGGAGCAGGAGAGGTCCATTAACCGATACGGTCAGCAGGTAGGTCTGGCCTTTCAGATTGCAGACGATGTCTTAAATATAGAGGGCGACAGCTCTGTGATGGGTAAAGACATAGGGAGCGACAAGGCCAGGGGAAAGATGACCTATCCAAGCGTGTTCGGCATCACCGATTCGAAGAGGGCGCAAGAGGAGTTAGTGGATAGCGCCATAGACTCCCTTACGGGATTCGATAAAAAGGCTGACCCGTTGAGAAACATCGCCCGCTACATTATCAAAAGAAAGGCATAATAGTATCAAATTCGAAATCCGAATTTTTTCCTACGGCTTGTCCAGATTATGCACTTATAACTTTATGCACTTTTAATTTTAGTTCACGTTAGGCACTTGAAATATGGAACAGGGTCATACAAATAACGAAGCAAAGGGCAGGTTTATCGATCGGATCAACAATCCCGCTGATCTGAAGAAATTGGATATCGCCGATCTGGAGCCATTGGCGGCAGAGATTCGGGATCTCATTATAGAGACAGTGGCGCGGAATGGCGGCCACCTGGCGCCAAGCCTCGGTGTGGTGGAGCTCACCATTGCGCTGCACTATGTCTTCAATTCCCCCCAGGACAAGATCATCTGGGATGTTGGGCACCAGGCATACGCCCATAAGATTATCACGGGAAGAAGGTGTAGGTTCCATACGCTCAGAAAGGACAAGGGGATAAGCGGGTTTCCCAAGCGGGAAGAGAGCCCGTGCGATCCCTTCAACACCGGTCACTCCGGAACCTCCATATCCGCGGGCCTTGGCATTGCAACAGCCAGGTCTGTCAAGGAAGACAAGGACAAGGTCATCGCGGTCATTGGCGATGGCGCCATGACCGCAGGCATGGCCTTCGAGGCGCTCAATCAGGCGGGACATACGGAAAGGGACCTGTTGGTGGTGCTGAACGATAACGAGATGTCGATCGCCAAAAACGTGGGGGCGCTCTCCTCCTACTTCAGCCGCAAGATTTCTGAGCCACGGTTCGTGAACCTAAAAAAGAGCTTGGAGGCCTTTTTCCGCTCCATACCAAGCATCGGAGATAATATCTTCGCCATCTTGAAGAGAAGCGAGGACTCCTTGATCGGCCTCCTCACCCCTGGTATGCTCTTTGAGGCCCTGAAATTCAGATACATCGGCCCCATCAATGGCCACAACATAAATCTCCTCATCAGGACCTTTACGGATGTATCCAAACTCGAGGGTCCGGTCCTCGTGCACGTGCTGACCAGCAAGGGAAAGGGCTATTCGCCTGCCGAGGAAAATCCCACCCTCTATCACGGTATCGGGGCCTTTGACGTGGCTACCGGCCTGACACCAAAGGGATCGGATCAAGACCCCCCATCCTTTACCGAGGTATTCGGCAAGACCATGGTTGAGCTCGGGGCCCAGGACAAGAGGCTCTTTGCGATCACCGCTGCCATGCGCGAGGGAACAGGTCTCTCCGAGTATGCAAAGACATATCCCGATCGCTTCATCGACGTGGGCATCGCCGAGCAGCACGCGGTAACCTTTGCGGCTGGCCTCGCAACCGAAGGCCTTAAGCCGGTGGTCGCCATCTACTCTACCTTCCTGCAGCGATCATTCGATCAGATAATCCACGACGTGTGTCTGCCCAACCTCCCCGTTATCTTCTGCCTGGACAGGGGAGGTATAGTCGGTGAGGACGGCCCTACCCATCACGGCACCTTTGACCTCTCCTATCTGAGGATCATCCCGAATATGAGCATCATGGCCCCAAAGGATGAAGATGAATTGAGACATATGCTCTTTACCGCACTCGACTTTCAGGGGCCCGTTGCCATTCGCTATCCCAGGGGAAAAGGCGTTGGCGTTCCTATGAACGGGGAACTGGTGAAAATCCCCATCGGCAAAGCAGAGGTGCTCACAAAGGGCAAAGACCTTCTAATCCTAGCCATTGGAAGCAGGGTTTACCCATGCCTTGAGGCCGCAAAAGAGCTCAACAAGAAGGGGTACTCGGCGAGCGTGGTGAATTGCCGATTTGTGAAACCCTTGGAGCCCCGTCTATCTAAGATGGCTTCGAACATCGGGAAGGTTCTGAGAGTGGAGGAAAATACGCTTCAAGGTGGTTTCGGGAGTGCCGTTCTCGAGTCCTTTGCTGATCGAGGGGTACACAATGTTACGGTAAAACGGCTCGGAATTCCGGATATGTTCATAGAGCACGGCTCCCAGGACATCCTGCGCGAGAGGTGCAAGATCGACACGAAACGTATCCTCCTGGAGGCCAAAAAGCTCTGCAGCCATGATGGCCCGCCAAAGAAAACGGCTTGATCAACTGCTCGTCGAGAGAGACCTGGCGGAGAACCGGCAGAGGGCAAGGAGCGTTATCATGGCCGGCCTGGTAAGGGTCGGTGGAGCGGTAGTGGATAAGCCGGGCCACATGGTTCATCCCGCGGCCTCTGTTGATCTTGTCCGTCCTGATCATCCTTACGTGAGCAGGGGCGGCGTCAAGCTTGAGGCCGCGCTACAGGCGTTTTCCATTGCTGTGCGAGACCTCACCATCCTCGATGTAGGTGCATCTACTGGCGGATTCACCGATTGCCTTCTTCAGCACGGCGCGAAAAAGGTCGTGGCCGTCGATGTGGGCTACGGTCAATTGGCGTGGCCTCTGAGGAATGATCCCCGCGTTGTGGTGATAGAGAGGACGAATATCAGGCATCTTTCAAGGCTGGAGATAGGGGAAGATATTGACGGCGCCGTGATCGACACCTCCTTTATCTCGCTCAGGATCGTGGTTCCGGTCACGCTCAGACAGCTCAAACGGGATAGCTTCATCCTCGCCCTCATCAAGCCGCAATTCGAGGCAGGAAAGTCTATGGTGGGAAAGGGAGGCGTAGTGAGGGATGAGGAGGTTCAAAAAAAGGTAGTAGCCGATCTCGTGGACTTCTTTTCGGGCTTAGGCCTCGAGGTCCTCGGAACCATGGAATCCCCTATCACCGGCGCCAAGGGAAACAGGGAGTATTTCGCCTACCTGAGATACCTATAGTGCCGTTGGTCTCACCGAATATCCTTATATGCTCTAAACCATCTCCCTCCCATGCCTTCAATTGAGAGCATATTGTGCTTTACATTCGCTGTCATTGTTGATTGTATAGCAATAATATGACATGCGCGTAGTATTGCGCGGAAACAGCGACTGGGTCCAAGGACGTGGTTCACGTGTTCCTGTCAACCTATCCTCTCCTTGTTACCAGCCACTGAAGGCATTTCAACCGGGCACCGTGAACCTCTCAATCCGGGAACGAATGATCCCCTGAACCATTATTCATCACGGAGTCTTACTATGAAAAGAGATGCAATTCTCATCCACGAGAAGGACAATGTCGCCACTGCCCTTCGGGATATTCGGCCAAATGAGAAGGTCGTTATAGGAACAGGGGGCAAGAGCAGTGTGATTCAAGTTCAGCAACCTATTCCCTATGGTCACAAGTTCGCGGTGCGGGATATCCCAAGGGGAGAAGATATCCTGAAATATGGAGAGGTAATGGGGCGGGCTACCCAAGATATCGCCGAGGGAACCCATGCCCACATTCACAACATTGAAAGCCTCAGGGGACGCGGTGATCTAGAGAGGTAGGAGGTAGGGGATGGAATTTCAAGGCTTCAGAAGAAAAGATGGCAGCGTGGGGACCAGGAATTACATAGGGATTCTATCCACGGTGGTATGTGCCAATGAGGTAGCGGATGACATTTCACGGCACGTTGAGGGAACCACTGCATTCATGCATCAGCAGGGCTGTTGCCAGACAC
Organism: Deltaproteobacteria bacterium; assembly: GCA_003646935.1. Taxonomy (GTDB): domain Bacteria; phylum Desulfobacterota; class DSM-4660; order Desulfatiglandales; family B25-G16; genus B25-G16. The sequence continues at coordinate 6,898 of QMLW01000012.1, read as the reverse complement.
CTGTTGATATCACCCGGGTAAACGAAACCCTCATCGGCCTCGGTAAGAATCCCAATCTCGCAGCGGTTCTTCTCGTATCGTTAGGCTGTGAGAGCACTGCGGTAGAGGAGGTGGCAAAGGCCATCTCCGAAGCGGGAAAGCGCGTGGAGACAATCGTGATCCAGGACATAGGAGGCGCGGCGAGGTCCGTTGCCGAGGGAACCCTGTTAGCACAGGATATGGTTCAAGCCGCATCAAAGCTCGAGAGGACCACTTTCCCGGTGAGCGAACTGGTGCTCGGGCTCAAATGCGGCAGTTCCGATACCACCTCGGGATTGGCCCCAAATCCGGCATTGGGCATTGCCTCGGATTTACTCATAGAGGCCGGAGGCACATCCATTCTGGGTGAGGTCACGGAGTTTATCGGCGCAGAGCACCTGCTCGCGCACCATGCCAAGGATGAGCATATTGGGAATCAAATACTTGATCTCGTCAAGAGAATGGAAAACAGGGCAAAAGTAGTGGGTGATGATATACGGGGAGGTCAGCCCACTGGAGGAAATATCAAAGGAGGATTGACTACCATTGAGGAGAAATCTCTCGGTGCCATTGCCAAGGCAGGAGCCGCACCGATACAGGCAGTCTATGAGTATGGCGTTGCCCCCCAGGTGAAGGGCCTCGTGGTGATGGATTCCCCTGGAAGGGAACCCGAGATCTTGACGGGATTAGCAGCAGCGGGATGTACGGTAATTGCCTTCACCACTGGCAGGGGTGCCCCCCAGGGGTTCCCTTTTGTGCCTGTCATTAAGATTACCGGAAACAAGGTAACGTGGGATAGACTGCGGGATCATATGGATATAAACGTAAGTTCCGTGATGGAGGGCGAGGAAACCCTACCAGATGCGGGAAAGCGGATCTTTCGTGAGATACTGCAGGTTGCTTCCGGGACGTTAACGAAGGCAGAGATATCGGGCTACACAAAGGCTATGGATATTTACACGGTCGGTCCAGTCATATAAAAGAGCTAATTTGACCGGGAAATTGAGCGCATGGCGGTTGTGGACCGGTTCATTCGACAGCGAGCCTTCCCGGGAAAAGAGAAATTCATATGAGAGATCACTCAATAGGTGAGAGAAGCGGCGGATGATATCTCAAAGACGACGGCATCTATCCTCCCTAGAAGTAATTGACTCTTCTATAAGCACCTCAATACACACTGAAGCATTTTAGGGCTGCTCGCCCCGGTATGGTCTACTGCTGCATTTTCTGTCTTGACGCACGTATTTGTCCTCACTATATTCCACTCACCAATTCCTGAGCCCTTTCAGCTTGTAAAAAACTTCAGTGAGAATCCCCTGTGGGATACTTGTGTGTAACATAAGGGGAAAAAGGGATTTTGCTCCCCATGGTATAGGGATATTTAGATTCTGTTAGCAAAAAAGAAAGGCTTGCCATGGAGAACGCGCCTCGCCTTTACTACGGCGGATTAATGTTAAGCCTGCCCTGGCGCGACGAACCAGGAACATTATCATGTTCTGAGGATTACGGTATTAATAGAAATAAGCCCATTTTTTCAAAGCCAGGTCTGGGCCAGGGTTTTTGAAGACGTCCAATGCAAAATGCAGAGTTCTCGATCTTCTTCCCCTTTTTTCTGGATGAGTTCGGTTGGTCCCGCGCCGATACTGCCATTATGTTCTCCCTTAACGTGCTCACCTACGGTTCCCTATCTCCTGTAGCGGGCAGCTTAGGAGACAGGTGGAAACCAAAGAAGGTTATGCTCATCGGTCTCACAGTTCTTTGTGCTGCAACTGCCTGCTGCAGTTTTGCCTATGAGCTGTGGCATTTCTATCTGCTCTTCGGCATCCTCGTGCCCGTAGGGATGGCGTTTAGCGGATGGCCCCTTATGACTCCGGCGATCGCAAACTGGTTCACCAAGAGACGGGGACTCGCTTTTAGTATCGGGCAACTGGGGGGCGGCCTTAGCTTCGTCTACAGCATATTATCTGAATTCACAATATCTCAGCTGGGCTGGCGGTATGCCAATTTTGCCCTGGCAGGGATCATGATCGTCATCCTTGTACCCCTCTATTCCATATGTTTCCACTATCGTCCCGAGGATAGAGGCCTGAAACCATACGGTGATTCCGGTTTCCAAGCCAGCAAAGGATCGATGGAATACGAACTAGATGGAGGAGATGCCGAGTCCCGTGATTGGACATTATTTACTGCCGTGAGGACTCCTCAATTTTGGCTCATTGTATTGTCTCAGTTTCTCTTTTGGGGGATAGGGGTCTATCTGGTAATGGCTCACCAGGTCAATTTTGCCGTAGACGCGGGTTACAGCAGTTTGTTTAGCGCCTCCGTGTTTGCACTGTTCGGCATCTTCATGGCCTTCGGCCAAATCTCCGCATCCATATCCGATTGGATAGGCCGTGAAAAAACCGTCACCATTGCAGCCTTGCTCACCATAGGTGCCCTATTCTCCCTTATTTCGGTACAGGATACCTCTCAGCCATGGCTATTGTATCTGTATGCAGCCTGTTTTGGATATGGGGCTGGTCTCTACACCCCTACGATCTTTGTCAGTATGGCCGATATCTTTCACGGAAGGTACTTCGGTGAAACATCAGGCATGATACTGACGGGCATGGGAGTAGGTGGTGCCATTGGTCCCTGGTTAGGTGGGTATATCTATGACATCTCAGGAAGCTACATGAGTGCTTTTCTTCTCTCCATGGCCTGCTTTGCTCTCGCCTGCATAGCCCTATGGGTTGCGGCACCACGACATGCAGATAAAACATGAATCAAAACCAGACTTCTCCTCATCTGTCCTGCCTGGAAAAAATCAGAGCCGTCTGTAGCAAAAAATTTCCTCTATCCCCTTGAATTTTTATCAGGAATGATTATCGTTTAACTAAAATTCAGAATGAGGTTGAAAGGAGGTGTTAGATATGACGAGGATGTTACAGTTAGTACCGAGGACAAGCAATTGGCTATCTCTGATGCCTGACATCGATCTCTTTGACCGGATGTTCGATAATTGGAACGTCCCAAGCCTCTGGAGTGAAGAGAGTGTTGTGGTACCCGCCTTTGATATCTCTGAAACTGAGAAGGAGTACGTGATCAGCGGCGAGATTCCGGGTATTGAGCCCAAGGATCTCGAGGTAACACTAAACGATGGGATTCTGACCGTAAAGGGTGAAAAGAAACAAGAGAGCGAAGAGGAAGAAGAGAACTACCATCGTGTTGAGAGACACTACGGCTCATTCCAGCGAAGCTTCAGACTCCCTGAGAATATCAAAAGGGACGATCTGGATGCCACCTACAAAGACGGTATCTTGAAGCTCACCCTCCCAAAGTCAGAGGAGAGCAAGGTCAAGAAGATAGAGGTCAAAGAGAAGAAGGCAAGAAAAAAGATCAAGGCCAAAAAGGCGTAACCCAATAACCTAAAAACCACAGGGCACTGCCGGAGGCTCCAAGCCGAAGGCAGTGCCCTTTTTCTATGCCCATCTTCAGATGAGAAATCCAATCGTGCCTCTTGGCCCGAACCGCGTTGATCTCCTCACCTATATCGATGCCAAGGACTTCGCGGTAGAGAAACAGCAAGGCGTTAAAGGCCTGATTCTGCGTAGACGAGGCCGCGTTCATATTCACGGCGAGCTGGGTGAGAAACTCCTCGATCTCGCGAACCCCCATCTCGTTTGGATGCCGCTTGTGATGGAAGAGGGTATATCGCTTTATCCATGAACTATAGGAATGTTCTGTCCTTATGGAATAGTGCTTGAGGCGAAGTTTATCTTTTACCTGATCGAGTAATTTCTTTGGCATGGCAGCACTATCAATGATCTTGTTTTAAAAGTTTATTCCTGATGACGATTACCCCAGAAAACTAAGCATAAAGAAGCGTTCACAAAAGGAAGGCTATAACTTCTATCACAAAGCACCAAGGCTCATTATTGCCTCCAATAGACCGAATTACGAAAATGCAATGGCAGATTGTGCCCTGGCGCTCCAGAATATTTTCCTTGCGGCTCAGTCTCTGGGGTTGGGAAGTTGTTATATCAACCAACTTCATTGGCTTCGGGATGATCCGAGCGTCCGCGCGTATCTGCTTGAATTGGGCATCCCAAAGGAGCATACGATCTGCTCTTCCGCGGCTATCGGTTTTATAGGTAAGGAATCGACCGCGCCTGTTCGTAAAGAAGGCACGATACACATTATTCGATAAAGTAAAATCGTATCGGAATGGTGAGAAAAAAACAGAGGATCTTCATTCTTGACAGATTTATGGAACCATACGGGATTAGACGGCGAACCTGCACCTCATCGCCTAGCTGTGTGTAAAAAATAATTGATACAGCAAGTTAAAATTATGTGATTTCCACTTGACAATGATATCAATATTGATACTATATAACCATGACAAAAATCGATGACATCTTGTCACAAATGAAACGGAATCCTAAAGATGTCATATTTACCGATTTATGCAAGGCTTGTGATAATTTTTTTGGGCAACCTCGTCAAAGTGCAAGCAGCCATAGAATTTATAAAACTTCCTGGCAGGGCGACCCAAGAATAGATACCCAGAATTATAAAGGAAAGACCAAGGCATACCAAGTAAAACAAGTGCTTTTGGCCCTTGAAAAATTGGAGGTCGATCGTGGCATTAAAAAATGATCGATATACATACCGTGTAACTTGGTCTGAAGATGATAATGAATATGTAGGTTTGTGTGCGGAGTTTCCGAGCTTAAGTTGGCTGGCTCTTACCCCCGAAGCTGCTCTGAAAGGTATCCGAAAACTGGTTGCTGACGTAGTGAAGGACATGGATGCAGCTGGGGAGACACTCCCTGAGCCTATTGCTTGTAGGTCTTATAGTGGCAAATTTATGGTCCGCGTACCGCCGGATATTCATCGAAAACTTGCTGTTCAAGCCGCAGAAACTGGTGTAAGCCTCAATCGGATTGCCAGTTCCAAATTAAGCCAATAAATCAGAAATTCCACACAACCCGTCACTCCACCTGACCTGTCAAGGGTTGCGCCCCCTCCAGGCAGTTGAACTCTGCGTTGGGCCTCTAGACGTCTTCATAGCTCAAGATCTTAACATTTATCCGCCAGACTTACGGCGGATTAATGTCAAGCCTGCCCTGGCGCGACGAAACAGGAACATTATCATGTTTTTGAGGATTACGGTATTAATAGAAATAAGCCCACTTTTTCAAAGCCAGGTCTGGGCCAGGGTTTTTGAAGACGTCCAATGCAAAATGCAGAGTGAAAATTGAAAAATGCAACATGAAAGGCAGGATATCGCCTTCATAACCATGTGAAGTAATTTTGCATTTTGCATTTTTTATTTTGCAATTCGAAGCTTTGCGTAATTCACGGAATTAACATCTCGTCGGTTTGAGGCGAATCTTCGTTAGATTTCTAATACTTGACTTTCAGCCCAAATGTAATTACAATGTGCCTACAATTCAATGAAAAGGAGAAATCCAATGAGAGCACGGGTAATAAAAATTGGGAATTCCCAAGGGTTACGTATCCCAAAGCCAATCCTTGATCAGACTGGAATCATGAATGAAGTTGAAATTGAGGTTGAGCATAATCAGATTATCATTCGACCTGTTAAAAATGTTCGTGAGGGTTGGGAGGCCGCTTTTAAAATCATGAGTGAAAAAGACGATGACGAACTGATCATTGATGAGCTTATTTCACATCCATGGGATGAAGAAGAGTGGCAATGGTAGCAAAACGTTTTGATGTTTATTTGGTCAATCTTGATCCTACGATCGGGGCAGAAATTCAAAAGACCAGGCCTTGTTTGATTATCTCTCCGGATGAAATGAATCGAAATATACGGACAGTGATTATAGCCCCCATGACCTCAACACAAAAGGAATATCCCACCCGAGTTTCCTGCACTTTTCACAACAAACAGGGACAGATTGTATTAGATCAGTTGCGAACAATAGATAAAGCAAGACTTATTAAGAAGCTTGGCACGATAGATTCAAGAGCCCAATTAGACGTTATCTCAGTCTTGCAAAGGCTCTTTGCATTTTGATGCTGCCTAATTTCTCAATCCATCTGACCGGTGTTTCGCTGCGCTTCACATCGGCAGGCGACTTCATCATTACCGTTTTATCATAACCATGCCTTGCACCGGATTGGCGGAAAAGTGTAACGGACATGTCCAAAGACCGGCTTATCAAAGCCTAATGCCAGTGTGGGCAGCTTCTCTTCAGGTACTTCAAAGGAGGGCGCGGTCGGCTGATCAAGTGCTACCTGGACCAGATTCAGGATGACGGTTTGGGGGTAGTCAACGCATCTGATCCTATTGTCACGACATCTGATATGAGGAAAGAGCTTGAGCTATAAGATCGCATTCAAGAAGTCAGTATCGCGCGACTTCAAAAAGATAGACAAAGTTCAGGCAGAAAGGATTTTAAGCAATGCCGATGCTGGCCAAAATAACGGTAGCGACTGCGATGACGATAGATAATGTCTTGTTTGACTTCGAACTATTTTCAATGGATGCCGTAAGGTCTTCCATAACGCTATTTATTACATCCACTGCTTTTTTTAACGTCAAGTCAGTCACAGCACCGCTACCATCGTCCATTTCGGCAATTCGGTTTTTGCGCCATTTCGCACGTTCTTTGTTTGGCATATTTAACCTCCTAACGCCGCCCTTAACCCGATGGCTTTGGAGCGCAGCGGAAACCAGTCGGCGTTAAAGGGCATGTTATGGCAGATGTTCCAGATCTTCCAGGTCTTTGTGTCTGCCGGCAGCACGCTTATTCTTTTTGAGGTCTTGGAGTGAAATAAAATTTATCGGAATCCCTTCAATCTCAACAACCTCTCGATTAGAGTAACATTCATTAAAATCTACCCCGGAAGCGCTTGTGATAACTTC
>QMLW01000011.1 GCA_003646935.1 Deltaproteobacteria bacterium | reverse complement strand
GGCTTAGTAGTCCAAAGGGAGGCCTTGATGCATCCATTGAGTTCAATCATCTTCACCCCTTCAAACTCGCGATGGAGGATCCGCTTGTACATCACATTTCCAATGTCGGTGCCCACGTCTTTACCATCTACCCAGACGGCCAGCGAAAGCACGTCGCTGAGAGGAAATCGTCCTGGCGTCCAGGTTGCGGTGAAATAGCCCATATCAGAGAGACCCTTCTTAACAATGTCGTAGTGCTCCGGACCTTTGCCTAACGCCCCACCTGCATACATGGTGTAGTCTATGCGGCCGTTACTTCTCTTCTTTAACTCCTCAAGCATCGGTGTCCAGACGGTTTTTACTTCCCTGCTCATCGGAGGATGCCAGGTGCTGAATTTTATGTGCATCTTCTCCTTGGCCTGGGCCGCCGGGTTATTGCTAACAGCCACCAACAGACCAAGTACCAATAAAGTGATCACAGAAACCAGGAATACCTTCTTTCTCATTACCTTTCCTCCTTATTAAAGTTTTACATGACTAACTTTAAAATACTCTTTTTTTTCTTTTTCTACCACCTCCTTTCCAAGATCTTAAAATAGCTCGGGTCATCTCTTGGTTTGATTTGTCGTACGTGAGATTCAGAATGCCTTTATCTTTTGAAGGTCAAGTTCCTTTAATATCATTATCCCTTTCTCATCCATCTCTTTCAATGCCTTTTCCGTCGTGTCCGGCGCCACCCCCTTACACAGTCCTTCTATGACTATCACCTTATATCCTGCGTCTTTTGCATCCAGGGCAGTTGCCCGAACACAATAATCGGTTGCAATCCCATAGACAACGAGCTTCTGAATCCCGTTTCTCTTCAGAATCTGATTCATTTCGGTCTTATGCCCACCATCGTCCATAAATCCGGAGTAGCTATCATATCTTGTATCCCTACCCTTCTGCACCACGGCCCGGAACAGATTATTGTCCACCAGGATCCTTGCATTTTCCGTTCCCTGCACACAATGAGGAGGCCAGAGAACCTGGGTCCTTCCCTCGATATTTATAACGTCAAAGGCCTTTTTCCCGGCATGATTGGTATAAAAGGATATATGATCTCCAGGGTGCCAGTCCTGGGTTGCAAAGATAGGATATCCCTCTCTGCTAAGAGTCTCGGTAGCCTTTCGAACCTTATCAATAAAGGCCTTGTCTGTGCCATTGACTGCCAACGAGCCCTTTTTCAAGGTAGTAAAATCTCCCTGGACATCCACCACAATGACACCTATCTTTTCGCCTTCATGAGCCATAAATGTATGGGGTACAAGAAATATGCTGCTCCATAGTATGGCTATGATAATGAGAATGATCTTTTTCATGACTACTTCTCCTCTTTTTTAGGTTACCTGTCTAGCCCTTGATTATGTATTCACCCTATCCTTCTCCTTCTTCCCCTTCTACAAACAAGGGCTTCTTTTACTAGTTGCCTTTTCTTTCACCTCCTTTCTAAAATGATGTGAATAACCACGCCGATCTTACTTTTTCATCATGTTTGAATTAGCTTATAAAGATGTAGGATCATGGTGAAATTATAGGGGAAGATTGTTTATTGTATACAAAAATTAGAATGCCGCGCTTCTCTTGTCAAGAAATTTTCTAACCCAAACCAAGAAACTAAAAACTAAGTATCATTTTAGCATATGGCCCCGACGCTTCGCTTCAGGGTTAAACATTTCCCGCGTTTCCCCCTCGGTCGTAAGCCTTTCGGTTTCGAGCCATTCGGTCCAGAGACGCGGGGCCGGACGACTCGAGGCCCAATGGCGCACCAGTATTATACACGGTAAAATTTATTTTTTGGAAAATCTATAGATTTATAGTAAGTTTCAACGCATGAGAATACAGGTATCTTTATTGGCGGATGAATGTAGGGTTTCCTCCTGATTGTATAAATGGGTGAACTCATCATCGGCCCCCTTTGCTCAAGACAATGTTGATGGTTTCGAAAGAAGTTAATTTTTCCTTATTTTGTCATTCTAGATTCCAGCGGGGTGACGGGAGTGGGAATTTTTCCGGCTCTATCAAAGTTAGAGCGTCACAGAGTATTAAACAACCGTTCCTATATAAGGGATATCAATCATGATTCACACAGCCACGTGGAAACAAATAAAGAAGGGCCTCGTCACGGATATCTATTTTGAGAGGACAAAGAAGATTCTGGAGTCGAAAGGCATAGATATGCAGGTAAAAGCTGAATTTGTGGCCCATGTCCTCCCATTAGATTGGCAGTGGGCAGTACTCGCAGGAGTCGAGGAATGCGCTGAGGTGCTAAAGGAGCTTCCTGTTGAGGTACGAGCAATGAAAGAGGGGACAGTATTTGGGATAGAACAACCAGTCATGGAGATCAGCGGCAGATATTTGGAATTCGGCCGCTATGAAACAGCGCTTCTTGGCCTCTTTTGCCAGGCATCCGGAATCGCTACCATGGCGGCCCGATGCAGAAAGGCTGCAGGAGAAAAAGAGCTAATCAGTTTTGGCGCCCGCAGAGTACATCCAACCTTGGCGCCCTTAGTAGAAAGAAACGCCTATATTGGGGGATGTGATGGGGTCTCGGCTACATTAGGGGCCAAGCTTATCGGAAGAGATCCAAGAGGGACTATGCCGCACGCGCTGATCCTCCTTATCGGTGATACGGTAGAGGCAACAGAGGCCTTTGACGAGGTTATTGAGCCAACAGCGAAGCGGGTGAGCCTCATAGACACCTTTACCGATGAAAAGGTCGAAGCCCTTAACGTAGCGCATGCATTGGGTGAAAAACTCTATGCGGTACGGCTTGATACACCCGGCAGCCGAAGGGGCGATTTCCTGGCAATTATGAGAGAGGTAAGATGGGAACTTGACTTGAGGGGATACAAGAATGTGAAGCTTTTCATTAGCGGCGGCATCCATGAGAGTGACATTGAAAGGTACAACCCTGTAGCAGATGCATACGGGATCGGAACTGCAATAAGCAGTGCCCCGGCTATAGACTTCTCTATGGATATTGTCGAAATAGAAGGCAAGCCCATTTCTAAGAGGGGAAAGATGTCCGGGTCAAAGTCGGTTTTCCGATGTAGACAGTGTGGTTCCACCCGAGTGTCACCAGCAGGCCAGAAACCGGGAACATGCGCATGCGGAGGTGCAGAGGAAGATATTCTCATGCCCTTTGTTGCGAATGGGGATCTGCAATATGACCTACCGCCAGCCTCGCAGATCAGGGACTTTGTCCTCCTTCAACTGAAAAAGGTGGAATTATAACGTGATAACGAAACCTCATGGCTAAGAAAAATATAAAGAAGGTTCACACCCTATCTCGATTGCTGCACTATATCCTGGGAATGAGGCCGGATGAATTCGGCCTCGTTCTAGATCACGAGGGATTCATACCGATCAAAGAGCTCCTCAAGGTCATTCACGAAGAGCCTCACATGGCCTACGTTCGCGAATCCCACGTGAGGGAGGTCATCCTTCACGACAGGGGGGAACTCTTTGATATTGTGGAGAGGAAGATCAGATCAAAGAAGAGGATCTTTATCCCCTTAGAGGGGCAAGCAGCCCTCCCCAAGCCTCCAAAGCTCTTGTTCGCGAGTGTCAAGAGAAAGACCTATCCGGCTGTCCTCACACACGGGCTGCTGCCCGGCCCGGGGAATCGCGTGGTGATGACAACCGATCGAGATCTTGCGATCAGGATTGCCCACCGGCAAGATCAACAACCGGTGATCTTCGAGATAAAAGCACAGGCAGCAAGCAAGTCGGGAACGGCCTTCTTCCCCTTTGGGGATTCCCTGTATGTGGCAGACCATGTGCCGGCCCAATTTATCAAAGGCCCGCCATTGCCCAAGGACCTGCCCGAGCAACAGCAGCCCGTGAAAGCAAAAAAGGAGCCCACGCCGGGATCCTTTCTTCTCGGCCTGGACAAGGATTTCAATCGCACGCGTCGAGGAGGGGCCAAGAAAAAAAAGGGGTGGAAGGAAGAGGCGAGAAGGGACAGGAAGAGGAAACATGCTAGATGGCTCTGATGAACCAGGGTGCCTCGCAATCGCTGACAGAAGGGCATAGGGGTCTTCTATGACTGAGGGAAAAATCATTGAATACATTGACCAAAGGAGGATTGTCACCTCCGTATGCCTCAAGGACAAGGTGAGCAAACTTCAGCTTTTAACCTCCTCGAATCAGGAGGCGAGTATTTCTCCCAAAAGGGCCCTCCTCGTCTCATCCGCCTCTTTGGCCATATCAAGGCCGAGGGAGGAATTGGTGAGGGAGCTGAAGTCGATTGAGAAAAAGCGCCTCGAGTATAAGGAACAGGTATCCGTTCAGGAACTTTGGGAACTCACCCATGAAGAGAACGAAATATTCTCCTTTGTTGATCTGGCTCAACTAGCCTTTGGCAACCACGTTACCGACGATCACATCTCTGCTCTGGTGAGGGCGCTGTTTGCAGACAGGCTTCACTTCAAGCTGAAGGAAAACTGCTTTGTCCCCAACGCTCCAGATAAGGTAGAGCAGCTCACAAAGGCCATAGAGGTTGCGGAATTACGGGAACGGGAAATCGCTGAAGGTGGGCGGTTCCTCAAGGAATTGGTCAATAACAGGATGCCAGAGGAACCTCCCTTAAGGGAAAAGATTATTGAGGTGCTCACCCAACTCGCCCTCTATGGAAAGGATGCCCCCGATTTTAAGATGGGCAAGGAGATGTTTGCACGAGCCGGAATAAAGGATATTGCTCAGGCCCACAACCTGCTCGTGAAGCTCAATATATGGGATGAGGATGAGAACCTCGATATCCACAGACTTCACATACGGACGGACTTCGGGGATCCCGTGCTTGAAGAGTCGGAAAGAATCACGCAGGAGGACATAGACTTCTCGGGACGGGAGGATTTGACAGGGCTTCCCCTCTTTACCATCGATGGTCCCTACACCAGGGATTTCGACGATGCCCTGAGCCTTGAGCCCATCAATGGAGGCTACAGGCTCGGTATCCACATCACCGACCTAGCTCCCTTTATCGAGCCTGACGGCCCCTTAGATAGGGAAGCCTTTGGCCGGGCAAGCTCCATATACCTCCCGGTTACCCACATCCCCATGCTCCCTCCAAAGCTCTCGAACAGTGAACTGAGCTTAGTGGAGGATGCCAATAGACTGGCCGTTACGCTTTTTGCCGATTTCGACGAGAACTGGGACCTCATGGGCTATCGTTTTGCCCTTACGGTGGTAAGGGTAGAACACCGGCTTACCTACGGCGAGGTCAACGAGATGTATCTTGAAGATCCAACTTACCACGCCTTGTATCGGCTAACTCAAGCCCTCAGGCAAAGGAGGGCCATGAATGGGGCGATGCTCATTCCCCTCCCGGAGATTTCCTTTACCTTCGATGACGACTCACATCTCAGGGTTGCGCTCATAGAACAAGATACCCCGGCGAGGATCATGGTGTCCGAATGCATGATCCTCTACAATTGGCTTGCGGCGAAATTCGCCTCCGAAATCGGCATACCCATCCTATATCGTGGGCAGGATCCCCCCCAGGAGATACTACCCTTTGATGAATCTCACTATATCTACTATGTATTCCAGCAGCGTCGAAAACTTCACCCGCTCTCGATAGACACAGTGCCGCATCCCCATAGCGGCATTGGGGTCGAAGTATATACCAATGCAACCTCACCGCTGCGAAGGTATATGGACCTGATCGTCCAGAGACAAATTCACGCCGCTCTGAGCAAGGGCAAACCCAAGTACACGGAGTCAAGGATACGGGAGATCGGCATGTCGGTCCAACAGACGCTAAGGGATATCGAGTGGATGAAGAGGAGCCAGATGAGGTACTGGGTTCTGAAGTATCTCGCCGGAAGGATCGATGAGAAGTTTCTCGCTATTGTGTTTCAGAAACTGCGATCCAAATACCTCGTGATACTCACCGATCTGCTGTTCGTTGCCGAGCTTCCGTCGGGGAACACCCACGAGTTATCGCCGGGCGAGGAAATAACGGTAGCGGTAAAGAGGTCCGATCCCCGCGCTGATATCCTGACCCTTGAGCTGGTCACCTGATTCGCCGGTGAACGTTGGGATATAATGCCATGGACATGCGTCGATGCCCGCGTGTGGAATCCGATTACGGCAAGGGTGTGGAATTCACACGATTCTTATGTATACCTCTCCGAGAAAGAGCGTCCCTCTGGTGAGATCTATCTTCAGGGTGGGAACACCTGTTCCTGCTATCTCTCGAACCCGTATTGCCCTGCCGGGCCTGAGGTAATCGCCGTTTGCCCGTATTTCGATCCTGTTTTCCCATCCCACATTGCCCTGTACCGCCTCCACGGTGAGATAGTCATCCAGAGAGGCATCGATGGCCTCCCTGTTCTTGAGGGCATACGTCTGATTGTTGAGCTTCACGATGAGATACTCAAATGAGGGTTCACGGATCCTCACGAACATCTTACCCAGAACTGCCTTTCCGCATAGTGCCACAATCCTATACAGCTCCCTTTTGCCGTGAATGGAATACCGTTTGAGAAGAGCATGCGCCGTATCGATCGAATACCCCCTGTCCTCACCGGTATTGTTCTTCCAGTTTCCCACAAACCCCTTGAAGTTCACGGTCAACTCCCGTTGCCTTGACAGGCTTTCCGGCAAGATATCGATCACCTTTAGGGTATCCCCTCGAACTATCTCAAGGGTTGCACCGTTGTCAATGAGCTGTTTCCTTCCGTCTCGTTCGATAATAAAATGCGTGACCTTTGTATCGTTACGGGAGCTCATGAAAGCGCTCTTATCCTCGCCTACCCGTATGGGTATCGCAGCGAATACCTTGTTGTCCTTTCTGATAATCAGCTTGGTGTTCTTATGGATCGAGATGTCCTCTCGAAAGTCGTTCAGGCTCCCATAGCCGAGAATATCCACGCTCAATCCCCTTTCATAGTTTGCCTCTACGTGAGCGATGTTGATGGTATCACCGGTCGTGACATTCAGGGCCTGTTGATCCCTGATCACGATCGGCACCCGCCCGTTGATGGACACCACCAAGTATTTCAATTCAGGTGGCTCCAAAAACAACCCAGGCTGCTCAGGTATGATGCCAAAAAGCCTCATAAATGCATTGATCGCCAGGTTATGGTATCTCACCTTGAGATCAATGGAGGGCAAAAATTTAGAGGTCTCTACCCCGAATGCGGGGATATGATGTTTCGTAAGCGCGTAGTAGGTAGCAGACTTCAACTGCTCTCGATGTATGCTATCAGGCTCATCGGTACGGGTATTGTTGAAATGGAACTTGTGGAGATCGTTGGTAATCTCTCTGTTTATCTCCTCTATTACCTTTCTGGCCATATCCCCTAATCTCAGCACCTCGTCCCGCCCAGGCAGCCTATAGTCTTCGCAATCCGCGATAATAGACTGCCCGAATAGCTTCGGGTTTCTCCATCGGCTTATGTACGTAGGATAATAATAACCGGAACCATCGTGAAGGTTCAGGAGGTAGTCGCTCTCAGCAATGAGCTCCTTAAGGATGGATACGATCTTATCGTCCATGCTCATCTTCTTCGGCCTATTGCCGAATTTCCTGTTCATATCCCCATGGGGACCTCGGTGATTCAAGAGGATCGAGTAGAAATTCGCCCTTGGAACCACAATGAGGTTGCCCTTGGCGAGGCTCATATCCGCATAGAGGTCCGCTGAGAGAAATCCACCGGGTTCATTGCCCTGAATCCCGCCAATCAGCATGAGGGTTTTCCCGGGTTTCTTTCCATAAATCCTGTATATGTTCAGCTCATAGGGCGTATTGGGGAAATACACGAGGTTCTCCCGCCTCGCCTGAGCCTCCACGGGAACCACCACGGTGAACAAAAGGAGGAGAACTAAAAGGGGGAAACCGCCTCTCTTGGCAGATCTCAGCGGGTAACGGTCCATGCTAGACCTCGACCACCTTCTTGAGGATCAACCCTCCTTTTCTATCATAGACCAGTATCTCCAAGATGAGCGGCTCATCGATCGCCTTATTCAGGGTATAGGTACCGTCGACTGTTTTAAACCTCTGGATAAAGAAACGGTGGCCCTGTTTGTAGTCAATGGGTTTGCCGTTTCTGAGCAGAGTGCTCGGGTAAACCCAAACCTCTGATCTCTCGGAGCCCTTCACGCTCGCAAGGATAAAAATATACCCACCCACAGGTTCCTCTTGTGGCTGTGCATTGACGATCTTGAAATTTACCTGGAGCACGGAACGATCCCGTTTCACCTTGAGATCATTTATTTCCACCACTTTTGGGAAGGAGGATTCAGTATAGTCAGCCGTGGACATTGGTTCAGGGGTTTGTTCCTTCTCATCCCTGAGGTACTCCTCCAGCAGGACGATATGTTGCTTCGATCTCTCGAGGGCCTCCCTTGTCTCGGCGAGCTCTCCGGTGAGCTTGGCCATCTTGCTAGCCTGCATTGTGGTTTTCCGAGAGGCACTGAAGTACGCATTCGTCAGAAAAATGGTAGCAACGATATAGAAGAGAAAAAAGACAAAGGCCCCCAGGAGAATGCGGGAGGATAGCTTCACTGTCCTCACCTTGCCCACCCTCTTAAAGATCATGATAGTCAGACGATCCTTTTCCTTGGAGCGTCCCCTTACCTCGCTGCTCTTTCTTTCACTGGGACCCATGTCTCTTCCTTGATCTTCCATCTCCCATCTCTCTTCACCAGTTGGATCGTCTTTATTCCGCGATCATGGAACCTATCGGAGCTATATTCCTGATCGAAGCGCACAACCGCCCTCTTGGATGATAGGAGCTTTATTCTGAGATTACGCACCGCAACGCGTATGCTTCGGTATTTCCTGTTGATCTCTGATTTATGCCTTCTCCACCCATCTCGATCGAGGCCGAGGGCGGAAAAATCCTCTGCATAGGCGGCCATGTATCCCTCGAGATCCTTCTTCTGCCAGGCCTCTTTCCATCCGGATATGAGACGTTTAATGGCTGACAGCTCCCGCCTCTTCGCAACCGCAGCGGGAACCTTAGCCGCGATCTCTCTTTGCCTCGTGAAGAACTCATAGGTGATCTTCCAGTCGGGGCTCTTTTTCATCAGATATAATCGCTTCACGCCGGTGCTGAAAAATCCATCGGCCCTGTAAGTCTGGGCAAACCTGGCCAAGACCACGCCATTCTCCCGGAAAATCTGAAGATCATCTATCCTGATGTCTATTCTGCTATACTTCTCGCTCAAGCGCTTTTTGTACGCACGCCACTGATGCCAATTCTTTCCTTGGGCAACGAAGTCTTCGCCGTAAAATGACATATACCGCTCAATATGACTCCTTCTCCAGGCCTCCAACCATTCCATCACCAATGTCTTGAGTTTCGCACCCTCCCTTTGAAGCCTCCCCTTCTCGATGAAGTTTATCTTCCGGGTAATAATGATCGGCGTTTGCCTCATGTGAATATATCGCGACAGCTCGAGTATGTCCTTATTCCTGAACACCACGCATCCATTGGTATCACGTGGCTTGAGGGATTCATTAGTACCGTGAATCCATATCCCATAGCCCTTTCTCCCTAACTCCCGATCCAGGGGGCTCGGATAGTCAATCGGAAGGGCACGGACTCCGTATATAGAGGCCAGTTCGTGCTCCTTGAATGCATTGGTCACGTAGTAAATGCCCTCCGGCGTCCTTTTGTCGTTCCTCGCGCTCTTTGGCCCGCTCCTCTCGCCAGTAGAACAGGGATATACCCGAAAGGGCTTGAGGAGGTCGGTACTTCGGTAAAGGTAGGCACGTTGCGTCGCTTTCTCCACCAAGAGGGCCTGGCCTGGATTTCGCGGCGAGAAATAGAGAAAGGAATCGGGTATGAGCCCCTTGGCCTGATCCCCCAAGCGTACCGGGCCTAATACAGAGGCACATGCTAAATGCGCGAGGGCAATAAAGGACACCAGAAACGTAATCCCTCCCAGTGCCCTGTGCTTAAGAAACGTTCTATGTGATCGTAAAGGTCCCACCTGAGTATCGCAAACCCCGATATACTCGCAGGGATTCAGTCAATGATTCTACTGTTGAAACACCCTTGCAAAGATCTCCTCTACATGCTTGAGGTGATAGTCCAAGGAAAATAACTCCCCTATTTCAGCCTCGTCAAGGTAGTTCCGAATGGCGGGATCATCTAAAAGGAGCTGTTTAAAGCTTTGCCCCGTATTCCATGCCTTCAGCGAGATCCTTTGCGTTAGTGAATAGGCCTCCTGACGCGCGCACTCCTTGGCTATGAGGGCTAATAGTACCTGTTGCGAGAAGATTAATCCCTTTAGTCTGTCGAGGTTTATGGCCATTGCATCCTCGTATACAACGAGGTTCTTGATCAACCTCGTCAACCGATTCAGCATGTAATCTATTAGGATGGTGCTGTCCGGTGCAATCACCCTTTCGACAGAGGAATGGCTGATATCTCGCTCGTGCCATAGCGGGATGTTCTCCATGGCGGCGATGCAATGTGCCCTCACGAGACGGGCAAGGCCTGTGAGGTTCTCGGAACCGATGGGATTCTTCTTGTGCGGCATGGCTGAAGAACCTTTTTGTCCCGGGGTGAATGCCTCCTCCACCTCTCCCACCTCAGTTCTTTGGAGGTGTCGTATCTCCACGGCGATCTTCTCGATGGAGCCCGCGAGGATACCCAGGGCGGTAAAGTACTGTGCGTGTCGATCCCTCTGAACCACCTGGGTGGAGATCTCCGCCGGCTTCAGCCCCAACTGAGCACACGCATACTCCTCGATCCGGGGGGGGACATTCGCAAAGGTTCCCACAGACCCTGATATCTTCCCGTAGCTGATCACCTCCAATGCCTGCTCAAGCCTCTTCATATTCCGCTTCATCTCGCTATACCACAGCGCGAGCTTGAGGCCGAAGGTGATCGGTTCAGCGTGGATTCCATGAGAGCGGCCGATCATGGCCGTTTTCTTATGTTCAAAGGCCCGATCTTTCAGCACATCGAGAAGCCCCTGAAGGTCCTCGATGATAATCAGCATCGCCTCCTTGAGCTGAAGGGCGAGCGCGGTATCCAGGATATCCGATGAGGTAAGACCCAGGTGGATGTAACGGGCCTCAGGGCCAACGTTCTCCTCTAGGTTCGTCAAAAAGGCGATGACATCGTGTTTTGTCTCCTTTTCTATCTCATCGATCCTCTCGGCGGAAAAGGCAGCCTTCTGTTTGATCGTTTCAACCGCCTGCGACGGGATCATCCCCTCCTTCGCCATGCCCTCGCATACGGCTATCTCGACTTCAAGCCACTTTTGGAACCGGTACTGGGGCTCCCAGATCTTGCCCATCCTCGGAAGTGTATAACGCTCAATCATGTATCTACCTTAAAATGCATGAAATTTGATATTTTATAAGCCAAATGTAGCCTAAAATCAAGACAAAAGAAAAGCCTATTTCCATGGCTTACGGCAGATTCTTCAGAAGAAAATCCCCTAGTAACTTGAGCCTTAACCTTTTACCATGAGTTGCATTACGCGGGTTTATGGTGTTATACCTGTTAGTCAGTTTTATCTTGACAGATTTGACTACTTGTAGACCAACTGCCAGAATTTTTGAGAAGGTATGGTAATTTCAATTTAACCACGGATTCCTCTCAAGGTTTTCGGGATGCCTTGATTGTGTAAACAGTTAAAAATGAAGGGAGAATGATGAGAAAATTTGCTATATTCGTTGGAATAGTTTGCTTTTTCTTGACGCCTTTCTCACCCGCTTTTGCATCTGATGTCCTCACCCTGGGGGAGAGCATCAAGATCGCGCTGGACAGGAGCTTATCGGTGCGGTCCGCCGAAGAGGAGATAAAGGGCAAGGAATTCGAAGAGCGCTCGGCAAAGGCGGATTTCTATCCGAAGCTGAGCACCGGCTATTCCTATACCAGGATCGATACGAGCACGGTGAATGATGCCGAGTACACAACTTATTCGTATTCTCCGTCGACTGGCAGCTTTACCCCGAGGCAGGTTTCCCCTATCGATGCCGACAACTTCGAGTTTAGCCTCACCGCCACCCAGCCCCTGTTCACGGGATGGAGACTTACTGCCTTGCGGGAGTTGGCGTCCCTGGGGGTGGATACTGCCAAGATAAAAAAGGACACCGTCATTCAGGACCTCGTGCTCAACGTCAAGGAGGCCTATTTCGGCATCCTCAAGGCAGAGAAGCTCGAGAAAGTAGCCAAACAGGCGGTTGAGCAATTGGAAGCCCATCTGAGGGTGGCCCAGGCCTTCTATGAAGAGGGGATCATCGCCAAAAACGAGCTCCTTCAAACAGAGGTTCAGATGGCCCAGGCGAGGCAAAACCTCATCAAGGCGAGCAACTTCGCGGAGCTTGCCAAATCGCTGTTCAACAAGCTGCTGAGGAGAGGGCTTGATGCAAAGGTAGAAATCGAGGACATACTCGACTACCAAGCCATCGCACTGACCCTCGAGCAATGCCTCGAGAGGGCTGAGCTGCAGAGATCCGAGATAAAGGAACTATCCATGAATATCCTCTATGCCGAAAAAGGGGTGGAATTAAGCAAGAGCAGCTACTATCCAACCGTTTTATTGGCGGCGAACTATCAGAGGGAGAGCGATGAAGCCCTTCTGGGCGCCGATACCGGGGAAGACGCCGATGTGTGGACCTTGACCTTAAAGGTGGAGTGGACCTTCTGGGAATGGGGGAAGAAGAAAAGCGATGTATCGGCCTCGAGGGCCGCGGTGGCGAGGCTGAAATACCTGTTGAGGGACCTCAAGGATTCGATCCAACTTCAAGTCAAGGAAGCCTATCTAAATTTGAGGGAAGCGGAGAAGAATATTCAGGTGGCCCGAACGGCCGTCGTGCAAGCGGAGGAGAATTTCAGGATGAATGAGGAGCGGTACAAACAGCAGGTCGCCACCTCAACCGATGTCCTGGACGCTCAGACGCTTCTTACGCAGGCCAGGTCGAACTTCTTCAATGCCTTGAGCGAGCACAATATCGCTTGGGCCAGGCTCGAAAGAGCCATGGGTATGGGATTGTGAGGTTGTTAGGTTCAGGGTTCAGAGGTTCAGAGGTTCAACATTCAAGGTTATCTTTTCTTCGATGATCTTGCTCGTACTTCAGCAAGTATTTTATAAAACCCCGGATGGCAGCGCGCGTTCGTGCAGCATGATCATACACATCCTGAAACTCAGCATCCGTTATGTATTGTTGATCCACTGCAACGTAAAGCTCGCTCTGGACTTCAGTACAAGACCGCTTTGCATACCGAAGAAAACGAATGAACTCCGCGTTTGTCTCCGAATCGAATCCTTCGGCAATATTGTGCATGGATGAACCTGCTGCATCCTGAATTTGTCCCTTCAAACCGAAGTCTCGAGCAAAGGTGGGCTTCTTTGTCAAGCCGTAGACCTTCATGGTGAGTTCCCTGGACAACTGCCATGCCTCAATATCCTCAAATCGTTCTATTTTCATGTGTTTTCCGTTGTAGGTTCTGAGTTCAGCGTTCCCCGTTCAGGGTTCTACATTTTAAACTTTGAACCTCTGAACCCTGAACGTTGAACCTTTAAACCTTACACAACCTTCTCCACCCTCCAGTTCTCTATCTCCACGGCAAGGGATCTCTGGAGCAACTCTATCGAGACAACCACCTTATCCGACTTGCCCTTGTGTTTCATATAGTATCCGGTCAGGCCCTTGAGGGCTCCTTCCATAATCATTATCTTATCACCCTGCTTGATAT
>QMLW01000010.1 GCA_003646935.1 Deltaproteobacteria bacterium | reverse complement strand
GGTGTTAAGGGAAGGAAGCCTGCTGTAGAAGGCCCCGAGCCTTTTCGTCTTTATCTGGTGCTCCTGTATGAGATACATGATCCCAGCGATAAAGGCGATAACGAAGATTCCGTCTCCCAAAAGCGACGTCGTTACGTGAAGCGGAAGCCAAAGGCCCTTAAAGATAGGTCGCAGCGTTACCGTGGAAATGGGGATTGTCGAGGAGAGGATCATCAGGATTACGGAAAGGGGGATAACGAATGAGCCCAAGACCATAATCCTGAATTTTGCATGGAAGATGATGTACGCGGCCACGATTGCCCATGAAAAAAATGCCAGCGATGACTGAACGGTCAATGCCGGTATCGCTCCGAACTGGTAATACCCGAGGATGAGGGAAACGGTGTGAATGGCAAATCCGAGCAGAAGAATCCTGTGAGACCAGAGACCCGCCTTTTTCTCCCTCTTGAGGATAAAGTAAAGAAATCCTGCGGTGGCTACAAGGTATACGATGAGTGTCAACCTGAAGAACACGATATCCACATTAGCTCCCTGAAAAGACCTGATTCACGATACCTTCTATGGGAACGAGCCCGCCCAGTATGGAGGCGAGGGTATTCCTCACAGCCTCTATGTTGCCCGCTTTAATCAGCTCAAGGAGGGGGGAGTCTACCAATCGTTGAAAGGTGATCTTATTAGCGGAGGAAGGTCTGCCTTCCGCAATAAGCTCCCTGCGGAGCAGGCCCAGGAGCTCTATGAAAGAGGCGTATTCAGGCCCAAATGTACGCTCAAGCTCGCCTCTGATCTTCTTTGCCAGGGCAGGGCTTTTCCCTGCCGTGGATATGGCTATCTGAAGGTCCCCGGCCTTCACGATCGAGGGCATAATAAAGCTGCAATCTCTCGGCTGATCAACGGAATTGACCAATATGCCGCGCGCCTTTGCCTTGGATGCTATTCGGCTGTTGAGCGCGGAATCATCGGTGGCTGCGATAACCATGAAGACCTTATCGAGTGACTCGTCCAAGGATGCGGGATCTATGTGCTGAATCTCGTTGTGTTCAACGAGCTCTTTCAGGTAATCGGTAAGCTGCGGTGAGGCGATATATACCTGACAATCATGGGTGAGAAGGTTTTTGATCTTCCGTTCTGCAACCTCTCCTCCCCCAACAACTAACACACCCTGATCCTTCAGATCGACGAATATGGGATAGTAGGACATAATATTCGTTACTCGTTACTTACTCGTTACTCGTTCAGCTAGTAACAAGTAACCAGCAACGAGCAACCAGATTCATACATATTGATTCGCCATCTCATTGATAAATTGTTCGACCTCATCCGGTCCTCTTGCGGATAGCTCTGATATCAGGTTCTTCACTTTTTCATAGGTGCTGCTGTCACGGTACAGGTCATCAGTGGATGAATAGGCGCCGCCTCGCCTGCCAATCCGGTAGATAAGCCTATCAGAGTTGGGCAGGGCCTGATATTTTCTGATGACCTCCAGCATGTGTTCCTTATCCTCGGGAAGTTTACCATGCACCTCTTCCAGGAGATTCATAATGTGATCGCTGGTAACCGTGCTCGTGGTGCTGTTGTCCAAATTCTCGATCAGGAGCTTTATCTCCTCGACAACCTGATCGTCGGTAAGGGGCTTGAATTCCCCATTCTCAAGCTTTTTATACAGGGGAGCATGGCTGATAACCCGCAGGCTCCGCAATCGAATGAAGTGCGGATTGATCCGGTTGAGGACCTCGGCCGTTTCCAGGGCGTGTTCCCTCCACAGGGCCTCACCGCCGAGCCCGGGCATGATATACTCGGAAAGTGACAAACCGGCCTCTACAACCTTTCTTCCGGCATCGATATGCCGGTCGGCGTCAACGCCTTTCTTTATGAACTTCAATACCCGATCTGATCCGCTCTCAAGGCCGATGTGAATCCTGTCAAGGCCTGCCGCCTTTATTTCCTTCAACTCGGAGACTGATTTTCTGCTCACGGTTCTGGACCGTGCATAGGTGGTTACGCGCGTGAGTTCGGGGAATTTCTCTCGTAAAAAGGACAGGATCTCAATGAGGTCTTCGGTCTTCATAATAAGGTTATCGGCATCCTGAAGGAAACACTCGCCCGTGCCATAATACAGCCACATGGCTACGCTCTGGTAGCTATAGGTGTGATTGTTGTTGAGTATGTGGCGCATAACGGGATTTGTCACGCTGCCGCTTTCCCCCAACTTCCATGAGAGAGCCTTGATGTCATCGGCAATCTCTCTCGCGGTCTGTATATCACGCTTGATCTCTTCTGCTGTTCTCAAGGAGAACTTCTGTCCCTTGTACACGGGGCAAAAAAGGCACTGATTCCATGGGCAGTTCCTGGTTACCCTCAGCAGGAGGCTCCTTGCCTCATTTGGAGGCCTAATAGGGCCTTGTTCGAAGCCTAACGTAGATTGAGCGATCATTCCTTTTGTCTTTCCTTCCAAGCTATACCGCATATTTCCATAGGAGAACAGGAGTTGCGTTCCCATACCCCGATAGGTACCGGATAAAGCGATATACGGGCCATATCTTCTCTCCACCAAGTAATATATTATAATCACATATTGAAATTTTTCAAATGTTTCTAACGCCGCACCTATTGCCTGCACATCGCAAATTGATATTCCGTGCGGCGCCAATGAGGGCACATATCCTATGGCTTCATGGGATGTGCAGCGTTGCCAAGCGGGGCGAGTGGGTGTGGTTTGATATGCAATTCTATTAAAAATCGGCAGAGGCCTCCTGGCATAAGCCAGAGTTGAATGCTGGAATGATGAAAGCGATCTTGATGTCTCTCTTTTTCTGCAAATAAAATGGGAGTAGGCTCTGGGTATGTATGTTAATGCTTGGATAAGCGATGGAGTTTTACCATTGTATGGGCAAGCGGTGAGTCTCGCTAGGGCCTTGCCTGTGCCTTTACGAGCTTGGTCAACTGAAAGATCTGATCTGTGTACCCAAGGGCAACCAGCGTATCACTGGGTTCAATCAGCGCAGAAGCAGGGGGGTTATAGGTGTAAAATAGATCATCGTGTTTCTTCATGGCGATGATCAGCAGACCGCACTTTTCAGGCAAACTAGCTTCCTTCAAGGAGAGCCCGCAAAAGATCGAATCCCGGTCGACTGCAACTTCCGCGATCCTGAGCTGGGTGTTTTTATCGCGGAGCATCTCATCGAGGAAATCGGTCACATGGGGACGAGCAATCTCGGAGACGAGGCGAAGCCCGCCAATGGAGTTAGGGGAGATAACGGAGTTCGCGCCGCCTTTAAATAATTTCTTTCCTATATTGACGACATCTGCTGTTCTGGCGACAATCCGGATGCGCGGATTGAGTTGGCGGGCGGCTACGGTGATATAAAGGTTATCCTTCTCGCTGGGAAGCACCGGGAAGATACCATAGGCATTCTTAATATATGCACGTTCAAGAATGTCATCATCCGTTGCATCGCCAACGATGTAGTAGAGGTGTTGCCATTTAGCGACGGTCTTGTCTATGACTTCCCGTGAGCTCTCGATAACGAGATAATCGCGGAGCCGCACCTCGCCTATTATCGTGTCCTTTCCGGCTGATTTCTCACGGTGGGACTCCAGTTCCTCGATGATCTGCATGGCTGTTGCACCGAGGCCGCAGATAATAATGTGATCATTAAATTCTCTTTCCATTTCTCTTACTTACCCTGCGCGAGCTTGCGTAGCGCCGCAATCTTATCCATGTCACCCATGGTAATGAGGACATCACCTTCCTCAATGACCTGTTCGGCATTGGGATTATGGATAAACTCTCCCTTTCCACCCTTTCGTACTGCAGCGATCAAAAGGCCAATCTTGTTACTAATACGCGTTTCCTTCAGGTTTTTTCCCACAAGAGATGAATCCGACGAGACTGTTACCTCTTCAACCCTCATAACGGCTCGATCATCCTTGAGCATGCGGTCAAGGAAGGTAGTTACCGAAGGCCTAAACATCTCCGATATCATTCTCCGGCCGCTTATATACTCAGGAGAGATAACGCAGTCTGCCCCTGCGCTCTTTATCTTTGAGGCCATTTTTTCGAAATTCGTGACCTTTGCCGCGATTCTGAAGGCAAATCCGCGCTCTTTCTTCTTCTGGCTGAGGGACATGGCAACGAAGAGATTGTCCTTTTCGTCAGGCAGGGAGGTGATAACTCCCACGGCATGTTCGAGCCCTGCCTGCTCAAGGATCTCGTCATGCGTGGCATCACCCTGTATATAGAGCAGCTCATCGAATTGGTTGAGAATCTGCTGAATACGCTCTTCGGACTTGTCGATAACTACGAAAGGCCGTTTGGTCTTCTTCAGCTCCTGCATCATATAGGCGCTTGTCTCTCCCGCTCCGCAGATAATATAGTGGTTGCGAAGGGAGGAGATCAATTTTTGCATCCTCTTTCTGCGCCGTTCCCCCAGCATTTCGCCGGAGACGATATACTCGGTCATAACGCCGATACCGTAGAGCAGGGTACTCATGCCGAACAAGATGATAAATATGGCGAAGAACTTGATGAGGTAAGGATTTCCCCCTGGCGGCATATTCGTGTGGGGGGTAAAATCACCATATCCCACGGTTGCGAGTGTGACTATAGTGAAGTAGAGGGCATCGATAAAGGTAAGGCCATCGAGGAGATAGTAAAACCCACTGGTTCCGACGGCAAAGACCAAGAGAATGAGAAAAAGCACCTTGGTAATCCTTTTCCGTATTACTATATTCATTGTTGTGATACTTAGAGAAGCTCTGCTTCAACCCAACAAGTACCGCGGGTTAACGCGTGGCCGAATAGCTTAAGCGATGCGGCTTAGGGCACAAGGCATAGGGCTTAGGGCAAATGCTAGATTCATAAAATGATTACCATGTGCTTTGGGCCTTTGGCCTCTTCGCATATCATCCTAAAAAAAATAAAGCTAGACACAAATATTAAAACCTTCGTTTCTATAGACAGCTTATTTCATGCTTATAGCACTAAAGGGCCACAAATCATAGGTATTTTCTGTCATCCCAAAACCATATCTTTCGTCACGACATTATTGACATGGATCTCTATACAATATACATTTAGCTCTGCTAATGATTCGTTCGATCACCTCTCATTGCGAAGTCAATTAGATGTCTATAGGCACTGTTCTCAAGGAATCCATTGTCTCCTTCAAAGAAGATGACTGTTTGAACCTCGCCGCAGCCATTGCCTTTTACGCTATCCTCGCCATCATTCCGTTTCTCTATCTTCTTGTTTCAATAATCGGTTTCTTTGTTGGCTCCGAAGGTGAGGTCCTGCCAAAGGTTAGCGCTTTCATCACCCAGCTCATTCCCTTTATCAGCACCATGGTCCTGCGAGAGGTCGGTCGGATAAACCTGGGGAGCGGCCTTTTTGCATGGCTTGCCCTATTCTTCATGCTATGGTCAAGCACCCTCATTTTCGATTCAATTGAGTTTTCCATGAAAAAGGTATTCAAGGGGGAGAATGTAAGGCCCTTTTGGGTATCGAAGATCATGTCCCTGCTCTTCGTTCCGGTGGCGGGACTCATTTTTCTGCTTCTCCAGACCTTTAACCTATTTGTGGATGCCTTTATCAGGTTGAACAGCCACTTCGGGATCACCATAATACCGCTCTTTCTGAACAATATCTTCATGAAATATATATTCCCCTTCCTGCTGACCTTTCTCCTGTTAACCGCGTTCTATGCCATCGTCCCTCCTGGTAAGGCCTTCTTGCGGCAGTCCATGACAGGCGGTCTCCTGTGTGCTCTTCTGCTTGAGGCGGCTAAACACGCATTTCGATGGAGCATCAGACATAACCCCAATTACGGGCTTATTTACGGTTCACTAAATACGATAATCCTGATGGTCCTGTGGATCTTCTATGCCTCGGCTATATTCCTCTTTTGCGCCGAGATAATCTCGGCCTACCGAAAGAGAAAAGGAAATAGCAGCTGACATGTCCTTGTGAGAGAAGGAAACGGTATGCAATAAAGAGTGGTGTGATCCACTTGCAGTTTTCGTTATCATGTCAACTGAACCTTAACTCACTTTAAACGTTAGGCATTTTAGGCACGCACCATGCGTCTGATAGCGGATTTTCATGTACATTCCCACTATTCGGTTGCCACGAGCAGCAACCTTACCCCTGAACACCTGGAGTTTTGGGCTCGCCGGAAGGGAATCCATATCATTGGAACGGGCGATGTGTTTCACCCCGGATGGTATGAGGATCTAAGCGATAAGCTCGTCCCTGCTGAAGATGGTTTATTTCAGCTCAAGGAGGAATGCCGTGTAAAAGATGAGCTCTTCTCATCGGAAGACCTTCAGCCCGTCAGGTTCATCCTCTCCGGAGAGATAAGCAGTATCTACAAGGACAAGGGAAGGGTACGAAAGGTCCATAATTTGATCATGTGCTCGTCATTTGAGACGGTGAAACGGATCCAGGTTGCGCTCGAGGCCGTGGGAAACATCAGATCCGACGGCAGGCCCATACTCGGAATATCCTCAAGGGATTTGCTGGAGATCGCATTAGAGGCGGGCAGCGACACCGCTTTTATCCCTGCTCATATATGGACTCCCTGGTTTTCCGCGCTGGGAGCAAAGTCGGGTTACGATACCATCGAGGAGTGTTTCGGCGATCTCTCCGCGGAGATCTTTGCAGTAGAAACCGGGCTTTCATCAGATCCGCCAATGAACTGGTTTTGCTCGTTTTTAGACCGATACACGCTGATCTCACACTCAGACGCCCACTCAGCGGAAAAGCTGGGAAGAGAGGCAAACCTCTTTGATTCAGCGCTCTCCTATTCGAGTATCATCTCCGCGATGAAGGAAGAGGGCGATCAAAGGTTCTTGGGCACCATAGAGTTTTTCCCACAGGAGGGCAAGTACCATCTGGATGGCCACAGAAAGTGTGGGATCTGTTGGACCCCAGAGGAAACGGCCAAGCATGGGGGAATCTGCCCGGTCTGTGGCAAAAAGGTTACGGTAGGGGTATTGAACAGGATTATGCAGCTCGCCGATAGAAGAGATCCTGAGCAGCGACCCGCGAAGCATACCTACGTTTCCCTGACGCCATTGAAGCATCTTCTGGCGGAGATAAAGGGTGTCAATCCGGGCAGCAAGGCGGTCCACCGAGACTACGAGCATCTCTTGAAGAGCGGTGGAGCCGAGTTCTCTCTCCTGCTCGATCTTCCTCATGAGAGGATTACGGAGATTGGGGGTCCGATATTGGCGGAGGGCATCAAACGGCTGAGGAACAGGGAGGTATATATAGAGGAGGGCTACGATGGTAAGTTCGGCCAGATACGGGCCTTCAAGAAGGGGGAGATACAGTCCCTCTCTGCCCAGATATCGTTCTTTGATCAGTCATTCAAAAGACCGGAGAGGATTACCAGGGCCGCTGAGGGCATGGAGATTGGAGGCCTTCAATCAGGGCATTTCCCCCTGAATGGAGCAAAAGAAAGGGGGGTCGATTCCTTTGGAGGAGGATTAATCATGAACCCCATACAAAGGCAGGCCGTGGATCACTATGAAGGACCTTGTCTGATCTTGGCGGGGCCTGGCACGGGAAAGACCTTCACCTTAAGCATGAGAATCGTCCGGCTCATTGAGAAATGGGGAGTCGATCCAGCCGCTATCCTCGCTATTACCTTTACCAACAAGGCGGCGCAGGAGATGCGAACGAGGATCATGAGTGCCCTGAACGCCGAAGGAATAGCACAGGGGATTACTATCACCACCTTTCACTCTTTTGGTATGTCGCTTCTCAGAGAGCATGCCCCGGTGTTTGGAAGATCGTCGGAATTCGCCCTCTTCGGGGAGGAGGAGAAGGCATATATTCTCTCGTCCTATCTCGAAGCAAAGAAGAGGAACCTCCGAACGCTCTCGGAGATAATCAGTTTGGCGAAAAGCATGATGCAGCCCCCAAAAGAGCTCGAAGCGGATGGGCTCGAAGGCCTGTATAAGGCCTATGAGGATGCCTTGAAGTCCGAGGATGCCTTTGATATCGATGATCTCATCGTCTATTCGGTGAGGCTTCTCAGGGATCACCGCGACATAGGTGGAATGGTGAGGGCACGGTATCCATGGATCTGCATCGACGAGTATCAGGATATAAACTGTGCTCAATACAATCTCATACGACTTCTCGCGCCTGACCGTGAGTCTAACCTCTTTGTCATTGGAGATCCCGATCAGGCAATCTATGGGTTTCGAGGAGCGGACAATACCTTTATAGGGAGATTTAAGGAGGACTATCCAACTGCGGCAATCCAGGAGCTGAACACATCATACCGATGTTCACAGACGATACTCGATGCATCGGCTCATGTAATAGGGGTGCAACAAAGGGGTAGTTTGTTAGCGGGATTAGAAAAGGGTGTGGCGATTCATATACAAGGATGCGCCACCGATAAAAGCGAGGCGGAATTTGTAGGAAGAACCATAGAGAGGCTGATGGGTGGGGTCAGATTCTTCTCTATCGATAGCCAAATCACCGACGGAAGCGACGATGAGGAGGAACGGTCTTTCTCCGATTTTTGCGTCTTGTTTAGGGTCTCCAAGATGGCCCCATGCATAATCAAGGCCTTAGAAGATCACAGCATTCCCTACCAGCTCGTGGGTGAGGAGCCGTTCTACCGACAGGAGCCGATCGGCACCATTGTAGATCTCCTCCGCCTTACCACCATGCCCTTCAATAAGGTGGTGTTCCAAAGGCTGCAGGACAAGCACATTCAAGGATTGACCGAACCAGCCCTTTTGAGGATAAGAGACAATACGGCCATCTCCACGCTGGAGGAATATATCATTGAAATAACAAGGACATTTTTCCCCCACGCATTGGAGGAACACCGGGACTCCGTTGACAGGCTCATCTCCATGGCCAAGGAGTACGGCCCCGAGCCCTCCTCCTTTCTCTCCTTTCTGAAGCTCGGAAGCCCTGCCGACACTTACATCAAAGCGGCCGAGCGGGTGGCGCTTATGACTATGCACGCGGCAAAGGGGCTGGAGTTCTCATATGTGTTCATCATTGGATGCGAGGAGGGATTGCTGCCCTATACCCTGTTCAAACCGGGAGGTTCGGACGTAGAGGAGGAGCGAAGGCTCCTCTATGTGGCTATGACTCGGGCCAAAAGAGCCCTTTTCCTATCTCACGCAACGAGAAGGAATCTCTTCGGCTCGAACCTCAGGCTTCCCGTTTCGCCCTTTCTCTTGGGCATAAAGGATGAACTGATCGAGAAGGGAGAGGCGGAGAAGGGGATGAGGAGGCCAAGGGACAGCCAGCTCTCTCTGTTTCGCTAGAATCCCGAAATTGAATGCCTCTACAAAATTCTATTGGAGTTATTCCACGTGACATCTTAAGATATATAAGGGCGACGAACCGAAGCAGGGCATATGAAGTTCGATAAGGATAAGGACCGCAAGGTAATACGCCTTGATGAGGTAGGGAAGGCGAGGGGAAAGGCAGGTGGTCTTACCGCAACCCTCAGGGACAGCAAGAGAGTTGCTGAGGCGATACGGCAAAAGACGTGTATCATTTGCGGGAAAACCAAGATGTGTGTGAACAAGACCGGCCTGTGTGCAGCCTGTTATCTCAACCTTGACCCCCGTGAGAAGAGCGTTGCCGATGAAGAGGCGAGGCATAAGAGGGTTGAGCTTAGGGTTATCGATGATAGGTGGGGTGGAAACGAGGATACATAGGGCTTACTCGAAGGGCGTTAAGATCTCAGGGCCTGTTTCCGTTACTAACACCGTTTGTTCGAACTGCGCCGAGAGGCTCCCATCATCGGTAACTGCGGTCCACTTATCGGCGAGAACATGGAGGCTGTGTTTTCCGAGATTGATCATTGGCTCTATGGTGAACACCATGCCGGGAACAAGGGGAATGCCCTCGCCCTTTTTGCCGTAATGGGGGACCTGGGGAGGTTCATGGAACTCGAAGCCGGTACCATGGCCCACGTACTCTCTCACCACTGAACAGCCTTGAGCCTCCGCGTACCGCTGAATGGCATAGCCTATATCGCCGATTCTATTGCCCGGCTTAACCGCCAAGACCCCTCGTCGCAAACACTCTTTGGACACGGTCACTATCTTTTGCGCCTCTTCACCGGGAGATCCGACGAAAAAGGTCTTGCTCATATCGGCGTAATATCCTTCTACTATGGGGGTGACATCCACGTTTACGATATCGCCATCCTTTAACACGGTATCATCGGGTATACCATGACAGATCACCTGGTTGACAGAGGTGCACACGCTTTTCGGAAAACCATGGTAGTTGAGGGGTGCGGATTGTGCGCCCTGTTGCGCGGTGATTTCCTCCACCAGGGAATTAATGTAGTTGGTGGTAATGCCCGGGGCTATACGCTCCTCTATGTGGTTAAGGATGTCGAGGGCGAGCCTTCCGGCCTTCTTAATGCCGGTGATGTCTCTACTCTCCTTGAGTTTTATTTTGTATAGACTCTCGTACTGAACCTTTAGCTCCTGAAAATTACGGGCAGATCCCGCCTTTCTGAGCCTTCTCTTTAGTTTTTTGTAGCTCATATGCCGTTGATAAGGTTATAAACTGTTGAATTGCCGGGAGGGATGATAGGGTAGATGTGGCAGTTGGTCAAGGGCTTTTCATGACTAAGTGAGCGAGGAGTAATACTATAGTGGCTTCAGAAACGGACAGTGAAAGACCCAAGATACGGGAAGATCTCGAGTTCATTCCGGTGAGATCACAGGACGGGACGGTTATCATGATACGCGACCGACTTGGCCTGGTAAAGGAGGGAAGGGTGATTAAGCCCGAGCTCTATACGCTCATGAGCATGCTGGATGGAACGAGTTCCGTCAGGGATATTCAATTGCATATGATGCGGCAGCAGGGAGGGAGATTGATACCCATTGAGGAGGTCCAACGCATCTTAGAGGAGCTCGACGCATCTTATCTGCTGGACGGCCCGAGATACCGGGCGCATAAGAGGAAAATCATCTCCGATTTCTCCGCTCAAAAGATCAGATATCCTGCTCATGCCGGCATCTCGTACCCAAAGAAGGCCGAAGAGCTACGACAGCGATTGGACGCTATTCTCACTTCCGGGCAAAAGCCGCGCATTCCCGAAGGGAGTATTGTCGCCCTGGTAGCACCACATATCGATTTAGAGGCGGGCAAGCGGATTTACTCGATAGCCTATCAGGCGATAACAGCAGCTATCCCTGAGCGGATAATCATCTTGGGCGTGGGGCATTCCATGCAGAGGGAGATGTTCTCGCTCACCTCAAAGGCATTTGAAACCCCGCTAGGCACGGTGGAGACCGATCATCGCGTGGTAGCAGAGCTATCGAGCATGGGAAAATCGATAATCTCAAGCGATGATTTCCCGCATAGGGACGAGCACTCAATAGAGTTTCAGGTTATCTTCCTTCAACATGTGCTGCGGGATGTGCAGTTCACCATCGTCCCTATACTGTGCGGATCGCTTGCAGGTGGTATGGATGAGTACACAAGGGAGAGGTATCGCTCCATGGGCGGCGATTTTTTACGGTTTCTCGCAGAGGTTGCAGGCGATGGACGTAGCCTCGTGGTGGCCGGGGTTGATTTTTCCCACGTAGGACCGAAATTTGGCCATGATATGCCGGCATCCTTCATGCTCGATAAGTCAGAGGCCCATGATAGAAGGCTTCTTGATTCTCTCTGTGAGATAAACGCCGATGAATTCTGGGCGGAGTCAAGTGAGATCAATGACCGATACAACGTGTGCGGTTTTTCAGCCCTCGCATGCCTTCTTGAGATCCTGCCCCCAACTCGGGGATACCTGTTGGACTATGGGACATTCAGGGAGGAGGCAACGAAATCCGCGGTGAGTTTCGCTGCAGCGCTCTTCGTGAGCTAAGGTGATAACGGGAAAGATCTCTGCTCCGGCGATTGAGGTGAGTGCCGTGTCTAAGAGGTGGATTGGTGGGTAAATTTTTGATAGGCGATATATAACCGTTGGCCGACGGTGATGTAGCCCCCGAGAACGAGTATCCAAAGGCCCAGGAGAAGGTATTCGTTGAACAGCAACATGAGAAATATAATCAGAATCCTTTCCGGTCGTTGAAGGAGGCCTATGGAGCCGAACTCCAAAAAGGTCTCCGCCTTGGCCTTGATGTAGCTCGTTATCAACGAGGCTATGAGGGACAGCAGGCCGAGGAGAAAGACCTCCTTGCTCCCGACCTTGAAACCATAGAAGATGACCGCAAATAGTATAGTGCTGTCGGAGAACCTGTCCATTACGGAATCGAAAAAGGAACCGATAGGCCCGGCAGTATTCTTCCTCCTTGCCAACGATCCATCAAGGGCGTCGAACAGGGAGAAGAACAAGAAGAGGCATGCGCCGATGATCCATATTTCAAAGCATATAAGTATGGCGGAGAGAATGGTGCCGAAAAAGGCTATAAAGGTTAACTGGAAGGAGGATACGCGGTGCCTGATCAGGAAATCGACGATAGGCATTGAGACTTTCTCAAAAGGACCTCTGAGATGATGTATCATTGAGTTTTCCCTTTCAAACACATGTCAATTCTCCCTATTTTATATAGTAAGCGAATTGTTCTTAGAGGTCAAGGCCATGTTTTATTCGCTGAAAATGAATTGACAGCCAGCGGATAAACGATTACATACATCCCTTACCACGTTGAAAGGGGCAATAAGAGCATTGAGGATGGAGTAAAGAATCCGCTCACAGAGGACGTGATTGTCCGAAACGAAATAACGATGGGCTATGGCTACGAAATCGAAGAGGGGGTCCATAAGGATTGACAGGGAGTTGTGCAAGGGCTGCTACCTGTGTGAATCGGTATGTCCTCTGGGCTTAATATCGGTTTCCGATACGCTGAATCAGAAGGGGTACTACCCGGTGCACTACAGCGAGGAGGATATTCCAATAGAAGGGCATCAATGCAAGGCCTGTGCGCTGTGCGCCATTGTCTGCCCTGATATTGTCATTGAGGTATACCGTGGCTGAAAAGTTGCTGATGCGAGGCACGCATGCGATTGGCGAGGCAGCAGTGAGGTCTGGTTGCCGTTTTTATTTCGGGTATCCCATAACACCGCAGAACGAGCTTACCGAATATATGGCGAGTGCGTTGGCCTCCTTGCCCGATGGCGTGTTCATTCAGGCAGAGAGCGAATTGGCTGCAATCAATATGGTTATCGGCGTTTCAATGGCGGGAAAGCGGGCTATGACCTCTTCATCGAGCCCTGGGATAAGCTTGAAACAGGAGGGAATCTCATTTTTGTCCGCTCAAGAGCTCCCCGCGGTAATCGTCAATACCATGAGGGGTGGACCTGGGTTAGGGAACATTGCCCCATCCCAGGGCGATTACTTTCAAGCGACAAGGGGTGGTGGTCATGGGGACTATCGGACGATCGTGCTTGCACCCAGCAGTGGCCAGGAGCTCGCTGACTTCACCCGGATGGCCTTTACATATGCCGACCACTATAGAATTCCGGCCTTGATCCTGGGAGACGGGATGATGGGTCAGATGATGGAGCCGGTTGAGTTTCCGGATCCCATTGATACGGCATCGCTCCCATCAAAGCCGTGGGTGCTCGATGGCGCAAAGGGCAGGCCGAGCAGGATCATAAAATCCCTCATCCTCGATACATCCGCCATGGAGGAACACAACTGGAAGCTTTTCAGGAAGTACGAGATGATCGAGAAGGAACTTCCCCAGGTTGAGCGCTTTTTCACCGAGGATGCTCATCTGGTGCTCATTGCCTATGGGACGGCGAGCAGGATCGCGAAAGGTGCGATAAAAAGGGTGCGGGAAATGGGCCTTAAGGTAGGGCTGTTCAGGCCGAAGACGCTGTGGCCGTTCCCTAAGAAAGAGCTGCTCGACGTGAGCCGCGTGGCCAGTGATTTCTTGGTATTCGAGATGAATACCGGTCAGATGCTAGAGGACGTGAGGTTATCGCTTGAGGGAAGGAGAAGGATCCACTTCTATGGGAGACCGGGCGGGATTATATCCACACCGGATGAGATCG